>CAZQLJ010000015.1:0-15974 GCA_964594085.1 uncultured Clostridium sp. | reverse complement strand
ACGTATTCTCGCAGTTCAATAACGACGGTCACGGCAACTACACCGAGCTCGCGCAGAAGAATATCGATACAGGTATGGGACTTGAGCGTCTCGCTTGCGTAATGCAGGGTGTTGACAATATGTTCGAGGTCGACTCTATCCGTAAGGTCATCGACAAGACCTGCGAGATCGCAGGCAAGACCTACGGCGAGAACGCAGAGAACGATATCTCTATACGCGTAGTCACCGACCACTCCAGAAGCGCAATGTTTATGATAAGTGACGGCGTTATCCCCTCTAACGAGGGCAGAGGATACGTCCTTCGCCGTATTATCCGCCGCGCTTGCCGCCACGGCAAGCTTCTGGGCATCAACTATGCATTTCTTGTTGACACAGTAACAGTTGCTATCAACGAAAGCTGCCGCGCATATCCCGAGCTCGAGGAAAAGCGCGACTATATACTCAAGGTTATCTCTATGGAGGAGGAGCGCTTCGACGCAACCGTTGACGCGGGGCTTTCGATCCTCTCCGACCTCATCCGTGGCGCTATCGCCGACCATGCCGACACTATCTCGGGCGAGGAGGTATTCAAGCTCTATGATACGTTTGGATTCCCGATTGACCTTACCCGTGAGATCGCAGCAGAGAGCAACCTCAAGATAGACGAGGAAAAGTTTGTCGCGCTCATGCAGCAGCAGAAGATTCGCGCAAGAGAAGCAAGAGCAAACGTTGGCGGCTGGGACGAGTCCTCCAAGTCTCTCCTCTCTGATCTTCCCAAGACCGAATTTACCGGCTATACCGACTTCAGAAACGAAGCTAAAGTAATTGCAATTCTTACCGACGAGGGAAGCGTTGACAGTGTTTCCGAGGGCGATTGCACTGTTATACTTGACCGCACCCCCTTCTACGGAGAGGGCGGTGGACAGGTTGGTGATACGGGTACGGTCTATTCCGACAAGTTCCTTGGAACAGTTTACGATACCAAGAAGACTGACGGCGTATATCTCCACCTTTGCACCGTAGCAAACGGCACTCTTAAGGTCGGCGACGCAGTCACCGCAGATATAAACGATTACAAGCGTATGGCAACCTGCCGAAATCACTCTGCGGCTCACTTGCTTCAGGCGGCGCTCCGCGCAGTTCTCGGCAACCACGTAGAGCAGGCAGGATCTTATGTCAACGAAGACGTTTGCCGTTTCGACTTCACTCATTTCGCAGCACTTACTGCTGACGAGATCAAGAGAGTTGAGGCGCTTGTAAACGTAAATATTCTCGCCGCAAACGATATCGTAACTATGGAGACCGACATCGAGACCGCAAAGAAGAACGGCGCTATGGCTCTCTTCGGCGAAAAATACGGCAACGTTGTCCGTATGGTCAAGATGGGCAATTTTTCAACCGAGCTTTGCGGTGGAACACACTGTAACAACACAGGCAAGATCGGTCTGTTCAAGATAACCTCTGAGTCGAGCGTAGCTGCAGGCGTGCGCCGTATCGAAGCAGTCACGGGAACAGGTGTCCTCGCACTGATCGCGTCCAAGGACAAGCTCATAGTTGATACAGCGGCAGAGCTTAAGGTTCAGAACCCCGCAGATATCACCAAGAGAGCAGCTCAGCTTCAGGGTGAGATCGCCGCTATGAAGTAGGAGATCGAAGCTCTCAACTCCAAGCTTGCGGGAAGCAAGCTCGACGACGTTCTTGCAAGCGCAGTAGCGGTTGGCTCTGTCAAACTCGTGACCTACCTTGCAGACGGTATGGAGATCGACGCGGCAAGAAGCCTTTCCGACAAGATCAAGGCAGATCATGCCGACACCGTAGCAGTTATCGCTGTAAAGTCGGGCGAAAAGCTCAACTTTATCGCAGTTGCAGGCAAGGATGCGGTTTCCGCAGGCGCACACGCAGGCAAGCTCGTCGGAGCAGTTGCGGCAGTAACAGGCGGTAAGGGAGGCGGACGTCCCGACTCGGCTATGGCGGGCGGACGTGACGTATCCAAGATCGCAGAAGCACTTGATACAGCAAAAGCCACCCTTGAGGGTATGTTAAAGTAAAATAAATAAACGAGGGAGATCTTTCTTCCTCGTTTCAATATACTACCAAAAATCGCGCCTACTGTTTAAGCAGACGCGTTTTTTTTGTTATCCCTTAAAGGTATTTAAAGCCGCAGACTCTTTCATTGCCTGAATGACCGCACGCGGTTTTTTCGCCTTAAAAATAGCCGAGCCCGCAACGATGATGTTTGCACCTGCAGAGGTCAGTAATCCAACGTTATCTGCATTTATACCACCATCGACCTCTATATCGAGATTTATTCCTCTCTCGGAGGCATATCTGCGAAGCGTCGATATCTTTTCAAGTGTCTCGGGAATAAGCGACTGACCGCCAAATCCGGGCTCCACCGTCATGATAAGCGCCATATCGATGTGATTGATCAGGGGAAAGAGGTGCTCGACGGGAGTTTTCGGTGAGACCGCAATACCCGCCTTCATTTCGTACGAATGAATAAGATGTATCACCGACATCGGATTTTCGCAAGCCTCGTAATGCACGGTAATGATGTCCGCACCCGCTTTAACGAATCTGTCTATGTATCTCTCAGGACGTTTAATCATGAGATGAACGTCAAAAATCATATCGGTGCATTTTCTGATGCCCGAAATAAGCTCGGGGCCAAAGCTGATATTTGGAACGAAGGCGCCGTCCATAATATCGAGATGCAGGTACTGAGCTCCTGCCTCGTCAACTCGCTTTATATCGGCAGCCAGATTCGAATAATCAGCCGCAAGCAGAGAAGGGGCAATATAAATCATAAAAAACACCTGACCTTTCTTGATAAAATTTGTATGTCATTTTTTGTGGAATTATGTCTCCAAAGCTCATAAAATGTCGTAAGGCAACGCTTCGGGGATAGCCTTTTTCGTCGTTAAAAAAATGGATGTAAAAAACTTGAGGCGTTTCCGTGGCGATCATATAGGGATCGTTGCAAAAGCGGCGATCCCAACCGCAAATCACTTTTTTACAAGCAGACAGACCGCGTGCGCGGAAATTCCAAGTCCCTCGCCCGTAAATCCGAGCTTTTCCTCGGTAGTTGCCTTAACGCTGATATTTTCAACTTCAGTATTCAACGCAGAAGAAATATTTTCGCGCATTTTTTCGATATACGGCGCCATTTTCGGAGCTTGTGCTATGACCGTAGCGTCAATATTTCCGATTTTGTAGCCTTTTTCTCTCATTATCTCGGCAACGCGCGCACAGAGAACAAGACTGTCCGCCCCCTCGTATGCAGGGTCGTTATCGGGAAACAGATGACCTATATCGCCAAGCGCCAGAGCACCTATGACCGCGTCCATAACGGCGTGGACAAGCACGTCTGCATCGGAATGTCCAAGAAGACCCTTGGAAAAGGGAATATCAACGCCGCCGATAACACATTTTCTGCCCTCTACAAGCTTGTGAACGTCATATCCGTGACCGATCCTCATGCTTCTTCACCGCCATCCTTCTGCGCAGCTTCATCACGCGCCTTCAAGATTGCCTCCGCAAAATAGATATCCATAGGCTCTGTAACCTTAATGTTTTCTCGCGAACCCTCAACAAGCTTGACGGGGATCCTTATATGCTCAAGCAGAGAAGCATCGTCCGTGCCCTCAAACTTTTCATCACGTGCAACGTATGTAGCCGCACGAAAAGCGTTTGTCTTGAAAACCTGGGGGGTCTGTGCCTGCCATGTCAGCTTTCTTTCGGGAGTACTCTCAATAAACGCGCTCTTATCTCCGATTTTAACGGTATCTACCGCCTTGACTGCTAAAACAGCACCTCCGTGCAAATATGCGCTGTGACAAACTCTTGAGATCATATCCTGCGTAACGAGACATCTCGCCGCATCGTGAATAGCGATAAATTTTGACTTGCCGTTCACCGCATCCGAGCCAAATCTTGCAGATTCCTGCCTCGTCTGACCACCCTCAATAACCTTAAAAGGCTTCGTAATGCCGTATTTTTCGGTAAAACCTTCGTATTTGCATATCTCATCCGCCTTGGCAACGAGAATTATCTCGTCTATAAAAGGCGACTTTTCAAATTCTATAAGCGTACGCGCAACGACGGGAAGTCCGCCGACCTCGCAAAACTGCTTGGTCATGTCACCGCCCATGCGTGAGGACGCACCTGCCGCAAGAACAACCGCCGACGTATAATATTTCTTTTCAGTCTTTCCGATTATCGCGCGCAAAACATCCGCGATCTTATGAGGCTTATCCTGTCTTTCAGCCATTATAAAACACGCCCTTCCTTTAATCAGTTTTCCTTTTCAATATCGGCAAGCATATTAACTCTCTGTGTATGTCTGCCGCCTTCAAATTCTGTATCAACAAAGAGGTCGACCATATCGCAGGCAAGTCCCGCACCAACGACTCGTCCGCCAAAGCAGAGAACGTTTGCATCGTTGTGAATTCTCGTCATTCTTGCAGAAAAGGTATCAGAGCAACAAGCCGCACGAATGCCGTTATGCTTGTTAGCCGCGATCGATATGCCGATACCCGTTCCGCAAACGAGAATTCCACGCTCGAATTCACCCGACTGTATCCTCTTGCAAAGTGCACGGGCATAATCGGGATAATTGCACGACTCGGTAGAGTAGGTACCCACGTCCGTAACCTCGATGCCTCTTTTTTCAAGATGCGCGATGACCTCTTTTTTAAGCTCAAAGCCACCGTGATCAGATCCAATAACTATCTTTTTCATAATTAAACACCATTCCGTTTTTATTTATCCGTTGAGTCCAAGTCGCTCGTTTCTTTCGCGCTCTGCCTGCGAGGGACGAAGGTAGATCGGTACGATCTGCGCGTCTGTGAGCACCTCTCCAAGCTTGTATTTTTCAAGCGCACAACAAGCAACGCTATACGCACTTTGCAGTCTTGATCTTTCGGGAACAAACCCGATTTTAGTCTTTTTAAAGCCCTTTTCCGTGATCGAATATCCGTCTCCGCAAAGGAATACAGGCTTATCCATCGCACAAAGCTCCTCGTCAAGTTCCTCGATTGAGAGAGCTCTGTCAGGGATGAGTCGCTTTATCTCAAAGCCGTCAGACTCAAATAAAGCGTTGTAAACCTGATTTCTTCGGGCATTCATAACGGGGCACAATATACCGCTATAGCCCTTTAAATTGTGAGCAAGTGCATCCAGTGTAGATACCGACACACACGGCTTATTTTTTCCGTAAGCGAGACCCTTGATAGTCGCAACACCTATTCTGACTCCTGTAAACGATCCGGGGCCCGTGCTGCAGGCAAAGAACTCGATCTCGTCAAGCTCGGTCCCTGATATCTTCAATATTTGTTCAACGACGGGCAAAAGCGTTTGCGAATGGGTATTACCCGTATTCACCGTCATTTCGGCAATCAGGCGCGTATCCTCACAGATCGCGGCAGAGCAAACGTCGGCAGTCGTATCAAGAGAAAGTATTTTCATATTTTAATTCAAGCTCCAATGTAACTTATAACAATGTTTCGCTTATCGCCAAGGTCTGCCTTCTCGATCTCGACCTTAATGTAAGAATCGGGAAGCGCATAGGGAATCATCTCACACCATTCGGCGATACAGACCGCGTCGGCACGCAGATAATCGTAAAATCCGATCGAATAAAGGTCGTCCTCATCTGCAATACGGTACATATCAAAGTGATAGACCCTCTTTATCCCACCCACGCAAGCAGGGCACTTGTATTCATTGACCAAAGCGAAGGTTGGAGATTTGACGGTGGAAGACGGACACAACTCCGAGCAAAAGCCTCGCACAAACGAGGTCTTTCCGACTCCGAGGTCACCGTACATAGCCACGAACCTCGGCAGAGAAGCGTCATTTGATATCAATCGAGCCAACGATCGACCTACTGCCTCGGTCATCTCCGTGCTTTCTGTAAATTCTTTAATAGGGAAATTCATAATCAAAACCTACGATTAACGAAGCGTTTTTTCCATAGAATCTATTGCGGCAACGAATCTGGCGTCATTTCTGATGCCCGCCCAGATACGATTGGAGAATCGACCGCGCAAAAGCTTTGCACAAAGCGTCAGACCTTCAAAGCCCTCGGGCTTTTCGTTCTTGTATTCAATAGTATTGAGCAGAACGGAAGCATATCTCGCGCTATCGGGCAGAGAATCAAAATCTATCGCATACTTTGCCATCTTCTCCACACACTTTATCGCGGTAACACGATCGCCCTTGAGAAGATAAAGCATAGCTAACTGACGGTAAGAATTTGCCAATCTGTCGTTATAATACAGATAATCGTCGCCGAATATGACCTCAAAAAGAGCCACGCCCTTTTCCATGATCTCAATCTTTTCGTCTATCGAGTAATGATCCTCGGAAATGTCGGGAACACAAGCGATATTATACATGTGCCACCACATGTTATCGGCAAACTCCATAATATTGACCTGCGCCTGCTTGAATGCAGTCTCACCCGTAAGCACGGTTGCCTTAACGATCTCCTTACTGTAATCCATTCCGTGAAGCTTGTCGGCAATATCAAGAGCCATTCTGTCATTGCCAAGCTGATGAGAATATATATCGCAAAGAGTCTTTTTAGTTTCGTCACGAAGCTCGTCGTCGGTGCAGAATTCAAGAATATGATTGCAAAGCGACACAGCCTCCATAAGATCGTTCTTTCTCGGTTTTCCGCTTGCGGAAATAGCCGACAAGACCTTGGCAAGCTGAAGCTGGATCTCGTAAGAGGAGGGAATCTCGGCATAGGCCTCGCGCAACAGCGCAAGACACTCACCAAGCTTTTCGTTATCGGCAAGAAGCTCGGCATTTTCAAGATATTCCTTTATTTTCGATTCCTTCTGCACACTGTCATAGCAAAGAAGCTCATCCATTCCGATCCCGAAAAAATCAGCGATCAGGGGCAGGGTTTCGATGTCGGGATAGCATATCTCCGACTCCCAACGGGAAACGGCCTGAGGAGTTACTCCGAGATAAGCTGCAAGCTTGTCCTGAGTAACGTCGTTGTTTTTTCTGAGAAGACGAATTTTTTTACCAATTTTTATCTCAATCATTTTCAAAAACCTCACGTAAACGATGTAGAAACAATATTTAACTATATTATATATCAAAATAAGACAGATGTCAATATTTAATTTACACGAAGAAACGAATTGTTGAAAAATATTTTTTCGAAAAAAATCGAAAACCCTCTTTACTTTCGGGTAATTAAGTGGTAAAATATTAATAGTGAGCAAATAGTCTAAATACAGCCTTGATATTTCGTTCCCCAAAACAAAAATTTCAAAGAGGTATCTATGAAAAACAATCACGATGAAAACATCGAATTTCTCTACAAGTGTATCGCATCCTTAGATACACCCGAGGAGTGCAAAAATTTCTTTGAAGACATCTGTACCAAATCAGAGCTCATTGAAATATCCCGCCGTCTCAAAGCCGCAAGAATGCTCAGCGAGGGCGTAATATATGCCGATATCGCCGCGCAAACGGGGCTCAGCACTGCTACCATCAGCCGTGTCAATCACTGCATAAAATACGGTAGCGAGGGATATCTCAAAGCACTTGAAAAGGTAAAGTTAGAAGAAAAGAAGCACTCAAAATAGTCTCGACCCTGCAGGGAAAGGTAGAAAAATGCCCGCTTACGACTCCATAGCCTCGGTATACGATAACATAAATTCCGAAATAAATTATTCCGCCTGGGCGGATTTTATTGAGAATTGCTTTAATAGATTTTTGCCTCAAAGACCCGAGCTTGTGCTCGACCTTGCATGCGGCACGGGAAGTATGACGCTTGAACTCGCGTCGCGCGGATACGATATGATCGGCGCAGACTACAGCGAGGATATGCTCGCCGAGGCATACGAAAAAGCATACGACAAAGAGATGTCGGGAATACTGTTTTTAAAACAAGATATGCGCGCCTTCGAGCTTTACGGCACGGTAGGCGCTATCTGTTGTTGTCTTGACAGTATGAATTATCTCACGGAAGACGGCGACCTCGAAAAATGTCTCAAGTGCGTGCACAACTACCTTGATCCCAACGGGCTGTTTATTTTTGACGTAAATACGCCGTATAAATTTGAAAATATATACGGAAATAATCACTACATTTTTGAAGATAACGACTCATACGGAAACACCGCATTCTGCGGTTGGCAGAATGAATACGATGACAAAACAAAGCTCTGCAATTTCTATCTTTCAGTCTTCACAGAAGACGAAAACGGCAAATACACCCGTGCCGACGAAGTGCAGACCGAGCGCTGCTACTCGATGGACGAGCTTTCAGCCGAACTTGAGCGATCGGGCTTTGAGCTTATCGGATTTTTCGGCGATTGGGAATTTGGAGCACCGAAAGAGAACTGCGAGCGCTGGTATATAGTCGCACGAGCAAAAAAATAACATTAAAATCGAAATGATTGCGCTCTTAAAGGGCGCAATTTTGCAAATAAGGAACGCAAAAATACGTTTGAAAGGACGTTAAATAAAATGGGACAGTCAAAAATATTGCGCGCCATGACGAGTGACGGAAGCGCAAGAATACACATAATCAATTCAACAGATATTGTTAATAAAGCTATCGGCTATCACAACACATCCGCCACCGCAACGGCAACCCTCGGCAGACTTCTGACCGTCACGTCAATGATGGGCTGTATGCTCGGTGACAAGGACGACACAATCACCGTTTCTCTCAACGGTGATGGTCCCGCAGGCAGAGTCCTCGCGATCGGCGACTATATCGGCAACGTCCGAGGATACATTCAAAATCCCAACGTTGAAATTCCGCTTAAGTCCAACGGCAAGCTCGACGTCGGCGGAGCAGTGGGCAAAGGATTCCTCAACATAATCAAGGATATGGGTTCGTCGGAGTCCTATAATGGCTCGATAGATCTCGTTTCGGGCGAGATTGCCGAGGATATCACCGCATATTACGCGCAAAGCGAACAGGTACCTACCGTATGCGCACTTGGAGTTCTCGTCGATACCGACCTTTCGTGCAAGGCTGCGGGCGGCATTATCATTCAGCTCTTACCCTTTGCAGACGATGAGACCGTGACGAAGATAGAGAAAAATGTTCCTTTTCTTTCCAACGTGTCACGACTTTTTGACAGCGGAATGTCAAATGAGGAGATTGCGGCGCTTGCGCTTCAGGGAATAGAATACGACCTCTTCGACTCGATAGACGTAGACTATCTCTGCACCTGCTCGAGAGAAAGAATGGAAAAGGCACTCAGATCTCTCGGTGAAAAGGACCTCCGCAAGCTCTTTGACGAGCAGATAGCCGAGGGCAAAGCCGAGGAACTCGAGGTCGAATGCCGCTTCTGCAATTCGAAATATACCTTTACCCCAAAAGATGTTTTATAAACTATTTATATCGCCGCAAGCGGCAGAATGGAGACTATCATGATCTATTCAACAACATTGGATATTCTGGCAATAAACTTTGGCAGAGAAAAGGGAATTGATATAATCGCCGATGCAGGCTTTCCCGCCATCGATTTTTCCTTGTTCAGAGATCTTGACTTCGCATTTGCTCCCGATTGGAAGGAGAACACCAAAAAGTTCAAGGAGATAGCAGACAGTCGCGGTGTTATCTTCAATCAATCTCACGCGCCCTTTGGCGGCGGTTGGGAGAAATACACCAAAGAGACCGTACCTATGTTTCCCCGACTTTTCGAGGTCGTTTCTATGCTTGGAGTAAAGCAGATAGTCGTTCATCCAATACAAAAAGTCCCCTATCTTGGACGTGAGGAAGAAATGTTCGAGATAAATATGGAGTTTTACAGCTCCTTAGCCCCCTATGCAAAAAATTGCGGTGTAAAGATAGCCCTTGAGAATATGTGGCAAAACAGACCCGTTACAAATTATATATGCGACGACGTCTGTGCAGATCCGCGCGAAATGAACCGCTATTACGACACGCTCAACGATCCCGAGGCATTTACCGTCTGCCTTGATCTTGGACACGTTGCCCTGTGCGGTCGCGAGCCGCAGGACGCTATACGGACCATCGGTCACGACCGTCTCGGCGCGCTGCACGTTCACGACGTCGACTACGTTCGCGATCTTCACACGCTTCCGGGTTGCGCAAGAATCAACTGGGATGAGGTGTGCCGAGCTCTCGCCGATATTGATTACAGCGGAGATTTCACACTTGAGGCAGACAATTTCCTTCAAAAATACGACGTTGAATTCCATCCCACCGCAACGAGATTTATGGCGGATGTTGCCAAGCATCTTACGGACAAAATCGAAGCATATAAGGCTCAGAAATAACGACAAAAAAGCTGAGGCAGATGCCCCAGCTTTTTTGTTTAAATACGGTAGCTTTTCTTCAATTTTTTTATTAGCTCGGTAAAGGGAACTATCAAAAGTCCCACAATAAAATTACTTATACCATGAGTAACGTCAAACGCGACACCCGCCGCTATCCACGCGAGCATCTCGTTCCAATCCAATCCGAAAAACAAAGCCTGTCCGGGAGCATACAGTATGCCAAACGCAAATCCGAACAGCGAGCAAACCACGGGATATACCACACAGCAAAGCCACCTCGGCATCTTCTTCGGCAGAATCATCGTTATTGCCCATAGGATAGTCCAGATATAGAGATACGGCATCCACCAGAGAGCAAATCCCGCATAGAGTCCTTCGATCATTACGTAAATATAGACCGATATCAATGCATACCCTCTGAACGATAGCGTGAGCACCATAATCAACATCCCGAGCAGGTGGATGTTAGGTAAAACCGCCATAATAACTCTTGAACAGAACATCAAAGAGCCCATCATAGCACAGATCACCATCATAAGTATGCGACGTCGCCAAATATCCTTAGGACCTTTTTTACTTTGTGTAGACAAATCTGAAGCTCTCCCCACCGCTTATTTCCTGATCATTTACACCGTAGGGCATCATAGTTTCGCCCTGATAAAATGCCCAATATGCCTTGTCCTTGTCCCAGCTTGCCAACATTCCGTTGAGAGTATCGAAGAAGCTCGGATCGTTGATAAGACCTTGCTCGTACATTGCTGCTCCAAGGGTCTCCTTGTCGGTTTTAAGGGTAATTGTTATTTTCTTGCCCTCGGCTTCAATATCAAACGTAACGGTCTTTGAGCCTTCGCCAAGTGTCACGTCGGAGGTGTAGGTTGCATTTTCCCACAGACTCGTTTTTTCTATTCCATTGTTGTCACAGCTAACAAAGCAGAGAAGTGAGATAACGACCAGAATAACCGACGTTACCGATAAAAAAGTTCTTTTCATAAAAAAATAAATCCTTTCTTTTTTCACAAAAAGGATAAAATAAAAGCGCCCTTCCGTGAGGCGCAAAAAGGGAACGGCATACTGCTCGCTATGCCGCAATACCCAATCTCCCCACTATTGCCCAAGAGACCTTTATCGAGCACAGAACGGTAAGCATTCCGACTTGATCGTTCGCCAAATGACAAACGAAGATACGGTAATGGCTGTTGCCGCGGATTCCCACCGCAGTTTCCTTACCCCCGAGCAGTACCGTCATACAGGAATGAACCTCCGCAGTACGCCCGACAACAGATCGCCTTCGCGATCTCGATGAACTGTGTTATTCTTTTGTGTGACACCATTGTATCATAAAATCCGTCATATTTCAATAGGAATACACAAAAAAAACACAACAAAAATATTTTTTAAAAAATTTACCTATAAACCCAACCTTTTTCGATTTTGAAATGTCTATAAGATGAAGCAGCTTCAAAGTAAAATCCACAAAAACCAACGAAACAGGAGAACAAATGAATTATAAGGATCAAAACGACGCCTCTCTGGTCGATCTCACCCTGCTCGGAAACGAAAGAGCGTTTGAAGAGCTTGTCAAAAGATGGCAAAGCGCGGCAATGAAAAGTGCGGTGTCGATTACAAGCAATCATTATACCGCAGAGGATGCGGTTCAGGATGCCTTCGTCACAGCTTGGCAAAGGCTTGACACTCTGCGCGACCGCGAAAAATTCGGCGCTTGGCTCTGCCGTATCGCGCGTTATCGTGCCATAAATCTCGCCATACGCTACCGCGAGCATATTCCGTTCGATCTCATTGAAAACACCGAGCACGAAGCATTCGACGATCTTATCGGCTATTATGACAATGAGCTTGAGAGCAAGGAGCTTATATATCACGTTGAAAATCTGTCCGAAAAGGTCAAGACAGTGATAAAAATGTTCTATTTCGAGGGTCTTTCCGTGGAGACTATTTCAAAGAAAATGGATCTTGCCGTCGGCACGGTCAAAAGCCGCCTGCACGACGGAAGGATCAAGCTGAGAAAGGAAATGGGACTTATGGATAAGAATAATGATAACGAAACTTTGCTTGAAGCGGTAATGAGACGCGTAAACGAACTTAAAAAATGGAAATTAAGAAAAAATAAAAAGGGATTTGAGCAGGAATACAACGAATGTCTTGCAGATGTAGAAGACCTGCCCGAATCCGAGCAGAAATATCACGCTCTCGCAGACGTGCTCAATCTCGGATATTGGTATCTGTCAAACGAGAAAAAAGAGGAGCTTGAAGCAAGGATAAAGGAAGCCGCAATAAAGGGAAACAACAGAGAAGTGCTTGGATATTCGATCACGCGCGCCTCGGATAATCTGTCGGGCAAGGCAAAGATCGAATATGATCTCAACGAGATCATTCCCGAGCTTCAATCCTACGGCTTGACCGAGGCGATCGGCTCCGTCTATTTCTGGATTGGCTACGAATACTTCTCATCGCTTCACGACCTTCAGTCTGCAAAGGAATACTTTGAAAAAGCAATAAGCATATTGCCGCCCGACGACGTTTATCATGCAACGGCAAAAACAGCGTTTGAAAACTTTGAAAAACTCGGAGACATCCTACACGATACAATGAAATATGTAATAGGCTGCGTAGGTGAAGAATATAGAATTGAGGGCTCCAAGCTTATGTTCTGGTCACAGCCGGGGTTTAGCAGAGGAGGGCTTAACGCATTTTCTAACCGTTCTTGCTACCACCCGACGTATTATATATCTCTCACGGACGGCTTGATGTACGACGAGGAAATGAAGGTCGGCGAGACTGTCAAGAGCTTTGACAGCACTACAACTCTGACACTTATTTCCGACAACGAGGAGATCGACACACCCTGCGGAGCCTTTCACAACTGCCACGTATTCGTATGCAAGAACCACCGATTCGAGACCACGGTATATTACAAGCGCAACATCGGTATCGTAGCTTATAAACACACCTCCGCATGCGCCCAAAACTCCGCACGTGCGCCCGCCTTCTTCAAGCTCGCGTCCTACAAAATAAACGGCGGCACGGGACTTATTCCGTTCGCAGAGGGAAACTGCTGGTGCTACACGAGCGAAAAGCTCGATGGACTTTGCAATTATGAGGTCAAATACGAGGTCACGTACTTCGACGGTGAAAAGGTCATAGTATCCCATCCGTTCTATAACGTCAAGGATAGCTATGATAAAAACCGTTGGGACGACGTGATGCTCTATCTCCGTAACTTCTACGTTAAGGAGATAGACGAAAACAACGAATGTCTGAACGATCTCTCAAATGAAATGCTCTTGGCGGAGGAATTGGCAAAAACACCTTGGCAAAAGGCACATACCGCCGTCGCAAACGGAGTTATGCGAAGAATTTTCGCAACCGACCCCAACTATGACCCGACCGCAAAGGAGAAGGGATACCGCAATTTCTTCACTCTCCTCGAGGTCTCCGAGCAAGACGGAAAAACCTACATTTTCGATAATCGCGACTACGGATTTGAGTGGAAGGACTACGTGCACGAGGCTCAGCCTCTGCTTTATAACGACCTATACTGCATCTTGTCGGAAAATATCGGTTGTCTCTGGAACGATAGCATCAAGATAGGCGATGAATTTACCTACACCTGTCCCGTATTCCGCAAGGACACGGAGTTTGTCTGTAACGCTAAGGTCGAGACCTGCGAGCCTATAGAGACCAAGGCGGGAAGGTTCGAAAACTGTATCAAGCTGTCTTATGGCTGCAATCACGAAACATGGGCGGACGGAGTGCTGTACAGAGTGGTAGATGCCGATTGGTACTTTGCCGACGGCATTGGACTTGTAAAGACAGTTTTCAAGCTCGAGAATTTCACCAGAGAGATTATATACGAGCTCTCCTCTTATAAGGGCGAGGGAAGCGGGTATATGCCGATCATCCCCGATATTGAAAGATTTTACGAGCTCGTCGGCGAGGATCCCAAGCTCCACGGCTCTGTCCGATACGTTTATGTACTTGACGATGAGGGCGACCTCAAAATTCTCACAGACCAAAAGGGAACTATGGACATATAAACATACAAACTGCCTCACGGGCTTACCCGTGAGGCAGTTTTATTATTTTATAAGAATAACGACCGTGCCGACATCCTTCATGAAGACCTTACTGCCCTTAAATGAAAGTCTGTCGTCAACGTAAAGGTCGGAGCCGTCGGTATTCGCCGCACGATATATCTCCGCACCCTCGGGGATCTTATTACAAATATCGACCGTGTCTGCACCCGAATTAATATACCAACCCATTCTGTAGCCCTCGGGAAGTCTGCAATCCTCGATCTGCGCAAATATAGTATTTGCAGGCTCCTTCGTTATCCGATAGACCTTGCCGTCAACCGTTATGCCGCAGGTATTGTCACCACGGAAGCCGATCAGCTTGCCTCGAGCATTAAGTCTGTATTGCAGCAATCCCATGCCGCTATAGGTTACCTTGTGTCCGTCGAGAGAAAATTCGTTAAAATCAAGCTCAAGCGGAACCATATACTCATAAGTCTCAAGGAACACCTTGTCCTTTTCCTCGTCGCGTCTGAAAACGCCGTCAGTCCAAAGCTCCTTCATAGTCTTATAGTGACGGCAAAGCGAATACGTGCCGTTCGGGAATCTTGTTGCAAAATATTCACTCTTGCGGGATATGGTTTCGGGATTGTCAACAGCGCCGATTCCTCCGTATGCTCCGAGAGTCTTAAGCACGTCAAAGAGTGTAGAGGGGGCATCACCCGACTCGCCCGACTGATCATCACGCAAGCGACAACCGATATATGTCGCTCTGCCAAGTCCGTATTTACGGGTCGCGCCGATAACGTAATTATTCGCGTTGGCGACCGTCTCAACTCCATCCTTGACGACCACACTGTAAACTCGGTCGGGAAGCATATCGGTAGGCACGTTCATCGGAGCGATATCAGAAAGTATACCTGTAAAGTTAACGCTATGCGCCGCACCGCCCTCAAGAAGATTCTGAACAGACCTCAAGCCAAACAGCCTAAGCCAACGGGCAGGAACCTTGCCGTTTTCAGTGGCAGGAGGAGTACTGTTCCAGACAAGATTACCTCCGCCGCGAACGAATTTTTCAAGCAAATCAAGTAATTCATCACTGTAAAACGGCTCAAAGCCCACAACTATCGTCGAATATGTCGCGATACCGAGCTTTAGCTTGCCGCGCTCAACACTTCCAAGATTTACGACTCTGTCAGCAGGACAGTAGTTGGTATAACCGTATTGAACCATCCAGCTTCCGAATCTTTCCTCAACCGACGTAAGTGACTTCGGATAAAGGTAAAGCACGTCAATAGCGCGGGGACGTCCCCACGAAAGCATAGAATCACGTGCGCTGATACTCGCACCCGTCAGAGAGTCGCTGACACATTTAAATCTCTTGCGCACTTCCGTCGGGAATCCCCAAGCGCCCCAGGACGACACCTCATTTCGATTCAAAGTGCCGAGCGAAGCGGACATTGCACCGCCGTAATAGTTGCGGTCAAACCATCCAAGCTCGCAGAAATCGGTTCCGCCGTAAGAGAAATAATCGTTCCATTTGAAATAGTCATAGCATCCCGATATCGCCTCGCGGATAGTGCTCGAATAAACGTATGACGGTGAATAATCAAAGGTGCAAATTCCTCTTCGAACGGCGGCGTTTGCCATTCCTGCCGTTCTGCCCGAGCCATATTGGTC
>CAZQLJ010000014.1:0-16028 GCA_964594085.1 uncultured Clostridium sp. | reverse complement strand
TTACCTTCAACACCAACTACGAGAGCCTTCTCGCACTTGGTAACAACCAGCAGCTCCTCGCAGTTCTCGAGTTCAGAACCGCGTTCGCTCTTTCCGTAGATAAGGAGTTCTTCGCATCCTCCTACACCTCCGCAGGTGAGGCAGGCTTCGGCCTTCTTAACTATCAGTACTGCTACGATCCTTTCTCCGGTGCACTTTACCGCGATAGCGAATACGCTATGAAGGCTCTCGTTGAGCTCTTCGGTATCGAGTACGGCGAAGGCTGTGACTTCGAGGATCTCGAAGAGGCTTACTACGCAATCACCGGTTATGACCTTGACGCAGCTAAGGCTCTTATGCAGGCAGCTTACGACAAGGCAGTAGCAGCAGGCATCTACGACGGTAAATCTGCTGTAGTTCTTGAGATGACTGTTTACAACTCCGAGGAAATCTACGTTAAGATGGTCAACTACTTCAATGAGTCTATTACAAAGGCTTGTGAAGGCACCAGCTTTGAGGGTCTTGTATCCGTTGAACTCAAGGAAGATGATGACTACTACAACACTATGTATGCAGGTCAGGCGGCTATGATCTTCGGTACTTGGGGCGGCGCTGCTATGTCTCCCTTCACGATGATCAACCAGGTTTATACCGACGCTTCCGACGGTACCGGTAACCAGATGGAGTACGGTTATGAAACCGAGAACATCGACGTTACTATCAACGTAGACGGCACCGATATCACCGCTACTCTTAAGGAATGGGCTGACTGGTGCGGTTCTGCATCTGCTGCAAATATCGAAAGCAAGCTTGGCCTCTTCACCGACTACGACTACGATACCAGATGCGCATTCTTCTCGATCGTTGAAAAGGTTTTCCTCCAGGGTTATCCCACCTTCGGTCTGTACTACAGAAACTCCGCTTCTCTCCTGTCCTACAAGATCGAGTACGCTTCTCCCGCATATCTCCAGATCGTAGGTTATGGTTCTCTCAGAGACATTACTTACAACTACGACGACGCTACTTGGGAGACTGTTAAGGGTACTTTCGACTACACCTCTTCCGCTGCTAACTGATTTTAGTTTTTAGCTGAAAAAAGAAATAACGTTGATCCGTGAATAACGGATAGGTGTCCATAAATTTTGGATGTCGATATTTCCGGACCGTGACCGGCCGAAAGGGCGGTCACGGTCTGTGTGGTCTTTTATTGCTGTAAAAAAGCAATACGGAATCGAGGGAATATCCCGAAAAAACGGTTTCGAGAAACGCCGTTGGCAACGGCTGAATTTGCCTTGAGGGCAAATAAAGATTGCTTCGCATTAGGTAAGAGGAAATAACCCCAAGGGGTGTAGCTTTAGGGCTATTTCCTCTTGCCTATTGTGCAAGAAAGGAGAACAGCGTGAAAGGTGCTTCCACTTAATTGTGAAATAATCTTTTTCACGCGCGAATTTTGCCCTTGAGCAAAATTCATTGATTACTATTTTTGCCGCCGCGTGCGGCGGAATGGAGATAAAAAATGGCAAAGTATGTATTAAAAAGACTACTGTTGATGCTGTTCACACTTTTCGTCATTCTGACGATGTGCTTTGTGCTTATCAAGCTCTTACCTCTCCCTACGCCCAGAGCAATAGGCCAGGATCTTCAGTTGATCGAGCTCAGACGAGAGGCAATGGGTTACAACAAGCCCATACTCGTACAATACGGTATATTCCTAAAGAGCGTTCTTACCAAGTGGGACTGGGGTCTCGGAGAGCAGATGTACGTCGCAAGGGATGCTTGGAGCGTAATGGTCGATCGTCTGCCCAATACTATGGTAGTTAACCTTTATTCTATTCTTATCGCTATACCGATAGGTCTTGCTTTCGGTATTTATGCTGCACTTAAGAAGAACAAATGGCAGGATCACGTCATATCTACGCTGACTATGGTGTTGATATCGGTGCCCAGCTACGTTTATTCGTATCTCATTCAGTATTTCCTGTGCTTTAAGCTGGGCTGGTTCCCGCTTCAAGTTTACGCAGAGAGCGACGCGCCCCTTCTCAGCGCCAAGATGTTCTTTTCTATGGTGCCCGCTATTTTGGCGCTCGGACTCGGCGTCATCGCAGGTCTTACCAGATATTCCCGCGCGGAGCTTTCCGAGGTGCTTACGCAAGAATTTATGCTTCTCGCACGCACCAAGGGTCTGACAAAAGCGCAGGCTATCTCTCGTCATGCTCTTCGTAACGCGATGGTTGTTATTCTTCCTATGATCATAGGTGAGTTTATCGGTATCATAGGCGGTTCTCTCATTATTGAGCAGGCGTTCGGTATTCCCGGTGTCGGAAGCCTTTACATTACGTCGATCAATATGCGAGACTATAACTTCTTTATGCTGTTGACGTCGTTCTATACCTTTATTGGTCTGCTTTCGGGTATAGTAATTGATATAAGTTACGGATTTATCGATCCGAGAATCAGGATGGGCTCGAAAAAATGATGAATAATGAATATGTAAATATCCCAAAAGAAAAATTTGAGTTCGTCGCACGTACCGAAAAGATCCATGACCAGAAGCTCGAGACCAAGCCGATCGGTTACTTTAAGGATGCGTGGATCCGATTCAGAAAGAACAAGGGCTCGGTAATTGCGTTCGGAATTATTATGTTCCTCGTTCTCTTCGCCATCGTTGGACCCTTCCTTACCCCTTATACGCTCTCTGACAGAGACGGTTATTACGCTACGGCTCTTCCCAAGAGCAAGTTCTTCTCTCAGTTTGGTTTCTGGGACGGCGTTGCGTTGCGCTCGGATACCAAGGCAGGCTTCGATTACTACAATTCCATTGGAGTTGAGAGTGGAATGAACGCAGTAGTCGGAGACTACACGACAACGACCACAGCTGACGGCGGAACAAAGTATAACTTTGAAGTCGACTCCTACTACAAGGTCGGTTATTCTTATATGACGTTGACCACCGAAGAGTACGAGGCGATCAAGGAATATCAGAACGATAAAGGTGTTCAGATATTGTTCCCTGTTCCTATGAACTATAAGACTAACTATACTCTCGGAAACTCGGGCGCTAACCTTTGGTACAAGCTCGTTGATGACGGACAGTATACCACGGGAGAGGCTGTTTATGATGAAAACGGCAATTATATTCCCAACTATCTTACCACGGAGAATTACAAGACAGCAAAGGCTTCGATTGATAAAAACTACGACAGCCGTCGTATAGAAGCCGACGACGGCACGTACGTTTACGCCGTAAAGGTGCAGGGCGGTGTTAAGGTAAGAGTTAACTACTATAACTACTACACCTATATCAACGGACACGAGCCGTGCTACATCTTCGGCGCAAACGGCTACGGTCAGGATATCTTCTGCTGTCTGGCAAACGGTGCGCGTCTTTCCTTCCTGCTTGCGCTTTGCGTTTCGGTTATCAACCTTACCATTGGTGCTATCTACGGCGCGATCGAGGGTTATTACGGTGGAACGATAGATATCGTTATGGAAAGAATCAGCGATATTCTTTCTTCGGTTCCTTTCATCGTCGTTGCAACGCTCTTTAAGCTGCACTTGTCCGAAAAGGTCGGTATATTGCCGACGCTGCTGTTTGCGTTCGTAATGACGGGATGGATAGGAATGGCATCGCGTGTGCGTATGCAGTTCTATCGATTCAAGGGCCAGGAATACGTCCTCGCGGCGAGAACGCTCGGCGCAAAGGACAGCCGTATTATCTGGAAGCATATATTCCCGAACGCGCTCGGAACGATCATTACCGGTTCGGTGCTTGCGATCCCCGGCGTTATCTTCTCCGAGTCGATGCTCTCCTTCCTCGGTATCATAAACTTTGCTACCGACCCCAAGCTTATGAGTATCGGTACTATGCTTTCGCAGGGTAGCGGATACCTTACCACGTATCCTCACATTTTGGTGTTCCCGGCAGTATTCATCTCACTTCTTGAGTTGTCCTTTAACCTGTTCGGTAACGGTCTTCGTGACGCGTTCAACCCGTCACTTCGTGGAGTGGAGGAATAAGATATGGCAAGTAAATTACAAGTTAAAGACCTTAGAATATCCTTTAGAACCGTCTCGGGTAAGCTTCAGGCGGTCAGAGGTATAAATTTCAATCTTAATCAGGGAGAAACCCTTGCTATCGTTGGAGAGTCTGGTTCGGGTAAGTCTGTTACCTCGAAGGCGATCCTCGGAATTCTCGCAGGAAACTCTATCGTTGAGGGCGGCGAGATCATATACGACGGTAAGGACCTGCTCAAAATTCCCGAGGAAGAGTTCCACAAGATCCGCGGCGACAAGATCGCGATGATCTTCCAGGACCCTCTTTCCTCGCTCAATCCTATCGTTAAAATAGGACAGCAGCTTACCGAGGCTATGATCCTCAAGGGTAAGGCAAGACAGAAGGCAAGTCGTGCGGCGTTCAATTCCACCTTGCAGTTGCTCAACAAGACCATGATCGAGGCGATTGCCGAGGACAGATATGCAAAGCTTACGGGCAAAGCGGTAGAGAATAAAAAGACTGCTGCCGAGCTGACCAAGATGTGCAAGGACTTCGACTCGTTCGAGTTCAAGCATATTGAGCTTGAGCAGGCGTACAATACTGCGGTTGAGTCCGCAAAAGAGGCGGTTTCCGCAATAGACGATGCTCTTTTCCTGATTGAAAAGAATGCGTTTAATGCACCCAAGGAGCAGATCTCCGAGATCATTGCTCTTGCATCCAAGACCTACAACGAATACGTTGTTAATGAGGATAAGGCACGCTTGGCAGAGCTTTTGAAGTCTCTCAAAGCGGTGATTGGCGCAGATATCAAGGCTAAGAATTTCTCAGCTACTGCGGCAATTCTTGCAGAGATCAATGAGATCCTCAAGGCTGCTATCGCAAAGAAAAAGCCCAATTTCTTCAGAATAGGCTACTTTTTGAAGTTCGGCGGAGCAACTCTGCCCGATATGCCTTTGGAAGAGCTTGAGGAATATCTCCTTAAGTATATCAACGACAACTTTATGCTCGCATTCTTGGCGTCTGCCGAGATCGGACTTCGCTATTCGAGCCTTATAAGCGCTGATAAGAAGCGTGTGGCACTTGATTGCGCTAACGAAACTATCAGTGTGCTCAAGACCGCTGATGCGCTCGACAAGAAGACTGTTATGGATCGGGCAAACAAGCTTATCAAGGTTGTTGAGGATTCGATCGACAGACTTGAGATCGTCAAGGATAGCATCGCATATACCTTCAAGACCGGCTTGATCTCCGCGATCAACAGTTACTTTGCAGCGATCCCGAGAAACGAGGCTGCTCAGAAGGCTCACGATAAGCAGCAGGCTAAGTTCGATAAGATCGTTGCTCGCGGAAAGACTCCCGATTGGAAGGTAATTCCCGCAGCGCTTATTGATCTTGACGTTGCTAAGCAGGATATCATCAACGTGATCGAAAGATTGGTAGCTCACTATAACAACGTTCTCGCGACTATGGGCGAGCGTGATTATGCAAAGGAGACCGTCGCTCTCGTTGACTTCCTTATGACCGAGGCTTCGGGCACGGTATACAAGGTAACGAAGAGCATGGCTAAGCACAAGGCTATCAAGCTCATGGAAGAGGTTGGTATCTCCGAACCCAGAAAGAGATACAAGCAGTATCCCTTCGAGTTCTCGGGTGGTATGAGACAGCGTATCGTTATTGCGATCGCTCTTGCCGCTGACCCTGATATCCTTATATGTGACGAGCCTACTACGGCACTTGATGTTACAATTCAGGCTCAGATCCTTGAGCTTATCAATAAGCTTAAAGCGGAGAGAAATCTCTCTATCATATTCATTACTCACGACCTTGGCGTTGTTGCTAATATGGCGGACAAGATCGCCGTTATGTACGCGGGTAAGATCGTAGAGTACGGCACCTCGAGAGACGTCTTCTATTCTCCCGCACATCCTTATACTTGGGCACTGCTTTCGTCGATGCCTGACTTGGATACCAACGAGAAGCTTGAAGCGATCCCCGGTACTCCTCCCAATATGATATATCCCCCTGTCGGAGATGCTTTTGCCGACAGAAACAAATATGCTCTTAAGATAGATTTCGAACAGCAGCCGCCTATGTTCAAGATCAGTGAGACTCACAGTGCGGCAACCTGGCTGTTGCATCCCGATGCACCCAAGGTAGATCCTCCTAAGATCGTGACCGAGCGTATTGCCAGAATGACTAAGCTTTCAGGAGGTAATAACGATGAGTGAAAAGAATTATAACACCGTGTCAAGCGGCGAAGTTCTTCTCAAGGTTGAGAACCTCTCCCAGCATTTCGGTCCTTTGAAGGCAGTAGATAAGGTTTCGTTTGAAATCAAGAAGGGCGAGGTCTTCGGCCTCGTTGGCGAGTCGGGTTGTGGTAAGACCACCACGGGCCGTTCGATCATCAAGCTTTACAATATCACGTCCGGAAGCGTTTATTTCAAGGGCGAGAGAATTGGAGCAGGAACTCTTTCTTACAGAGAAGCGATCAAGGAAGCTACAGAGCAGTGCAACAAAGAGATCGCAGAGATCAAGAAGAGCGATGCTTCCAACAAGAGCGCTTTGATCGCAGAGAAAAAGGCAGAGCTCAAGGCATTCGTTGCCGCACAGAGAAAAGAGATCGCTTCCGCAAAGCACGACAACAATCATTTTGATAAGGATCTCGTTACGCAGATCCAAATGATATTCCAGGACCCCATCGCATCTCTTGACCCTCGAATGACGGTCAAAGAGATCATTTCCGAGGGACTTGTTATCAGAGGCATGCGCGACAAAAAGCAGATCGACGAGATGGTTTACAAGGTTCTTGAAACCGTTGGTCTCGTAAGAGAGCACGCAGGACGTTATCCTCACGAGTTCTCGGGCGGACAGAGACAGAGAATCGGCGTTGCTCGCGCAGTCATTATGAATCCCGAGCTTATTATTGCAGACGAGCCCGTTTCGGCGCTCGACGTATCGGTTCAGGCGCAGGTAATCAATCTTCTCAACGATCTTCGTGAGGAGCTTGGTCTTACCATCCTTTTCATCGCGCACGATTTGTCCGTAGTTAAGTATTTCTCCGATCGAATCGGCGTTATGTATTTCGGAAAAATGGTTGAGCTTGCAGATGCCGATGAGCTTTTCCGCCATCCCTTGCATCCTTACACTCGCTCGCTTTTGTCAGCAATTCCGTTGCCCGACCCCGACTACGAGAAGAACAGACAGCGTATAACGTACGTTCCGCTGCGTGATCACGACTACACGGTAGAACAGCCCAGCTTCAGAGAGGTATTGCCCGGACATTTCGTCCTTTGCTCCGATTCTGAAGAAAAGAAGTACAAAGAAAGCATAGAGGACTAAGAAGTGAAGAAAAAGCTGTTGCAGTATGGAATTTGTAGCATTTTAGGTGCTGCGATCACCGTTTGGATAATTGCGGCAGAGGGATTGTTTCAACCTGTTGAAACTACTGCCAAGGAAGCGATGTTCATTCTCTGCGATGCGCTTTTTGTCCCGGGCGCTTTGTTGTCTTCGCTTGGTGCTTTGATCTGGGTGTCGACCACAGGATTTTTTGATGCGTTAGGCTATGCCGTTCGTGTGGCAGGACATATGTTTTTGCCGTTTCTTAAGCTTGAACGCCGTTCCTATTACGAATATAAAGAGGAGAAGGCCGAAAAAAGAGGCACGACCGTTCCATATTTCATTATAATTGTGGGATTTGGATTCCTTGCCTTGTCGGCAATTTCCTGTATCGTTTGGGCGGTTCTTTAAAAAATATCCGCAAGGGTAACTTTTGATAGTTGCTCTTGCGGATTTTTTTTGTCGAGTTTTACTGTTATTGATTGACAAACACTTTCTTCGGTGTTATAATTCAAATGTATCCCGATTGCGATACAATATATTTTCGGAGGTTTATTATGGCAGAACAGATCTATGATAAATATCTTGAGGACGAAAACATCGTTTATATTGAAAATGAGCATTTGAAGCTTGGCGCGAATCTTGCTTTAGGTGGTGCATTGACCTACCTTGCGGAAAAGGGCAAAAAGAACTTGATCAACAGCTCCGACTGGGGCAGACAGGTGCAGATGTCCTTTTACAGTCATCCCGTACCGTTCAATCCCGAAGGGACAGAAATGGCGGACAACTGGAAGTTTATCGGTTGGAACCCAATACAGTCGGGAGATTACTACAGAAATCGCTCGAAGGTGCTTGATTTTCGTTGTGAAAACAATGAAATTTACGTAAAATGTATTCCTATGCATTGGCCTTTGAACAACCATCCCGGTGAATGTACGTTTGAGGTCTGGTATCGACTTGACGGATATTGCGTTAACGTGACCTCGCGCATCAACAACGCGCGCCCTGACACCACACAGTATCCCGCGCGACATCAGGAAATGCCTGCGGTTTATACCAACGGCGAATGGTATAAGGGTGTTTCGTACGTTGGAACAGAGCCGTTTACGGACGGGGAATTGACCGAGCTTGTCACCAAAGATAACGGACTTGGCTGGCCTTGGCTCAATTTCATCGCGACAGAAAATTGGTCTGCGCTTGTGGATGACAACAATTACGGTCTCGGCGTTTATATAGGTGTGACTAACCTTTCAAAGATCGGATTTTTCGGAGAAAAGGGCTGGGGCGGTCCCAAGGATTCGCAGACGGGCTATATCGCTCCGCTTGCTGCGGCGATCCTCGACCACGATATCGTTTATTCTTACGATTATTCATTGATCGTTGGTGACATCAGCTTTATCCGTGAGGTTGCCAAGCAGAAGGACAAGCTTGTTGATCGCAAAAAATACAGCTTTGAGCACGATAGAAACCAGTTCTACTATCATAATATCACCGATAAGGGATGGAGAACGAACGGTTGCCTTGAATTTGATTTCAAAAAGGCGTCCGAGCTTAAGAGCCCTGCGGTTTTTGTCGGCAAGGGAGAATGTAAGCAGATCAAGCTTGACGCGTGCTTTGACGGTGAGATTTCGGGCGAGATAGTGCTCAACCTCTATAAAGGATTGGACGAAAAGAACTGCTTTGTGCTCGAGCACAAAAAACTGCCGTTCAGTATAGTCGGAAACGGCGAAAGAAAGCTTTTTGCCCTTGATATCAGCGATACTGACGACTGCTTCGTTGGATTTTCGCTCAGATTTGCGAATGAGGGACATTTGAAGGTCTATTCCGTGGAGTTGGCGTAATTTTATAAACGAAAAGCCTTCAGACGCAATGCTTGAAGGCTTTTTGAGTTACATTCTTGACACGAAATTTTTTGCTTAAAATTGTCTTTTTTATTGACTTTTACCCCCGTTCGTGTTACAATCACCTTGTGGTCCGACATGGACACAAGAAAGGAGGTTCTAAAATGGCAAACCAAAACCCTCATTACCGCGCGCTCGAGGAAGATTATAAGATCCTCGACGAAAACGTAGTTTATATCGAAAATGAATATATCAAACTCGGCGCGAACATCGCGCTTGGCGGCGCGATAACGTATCTTGCCGAGCACGGAAACAAAAACATTATCAACAGCTGGGACTGGGGAAGACAAGTTCAGCTTTCCTTTTACTCGGGACCGGCGCCCTTTCATCCCGAAGGAACCGAGATGGGAGAGCATTGGACGCACACACCTTGGAATCCCATACAGACGGGAGATTGCTTCTTCAATCGCTCAAAGGTTTTAGAGTATAAGATCGAGGGAAATACGATGTACGTCAAGTGCATTCCGATGCAGTGGGCACTGAATAACGTTCCGGGAGAATGCACGTTTGAGCTTTGGTATACGCTCGATCACAAGACGGTAAACGTCACGGCAAGATTAAACAACGATCGTTCTGACAAAACACAATATCGTGCATTTGGACAGGAATTACCTGCCGTATATACCAACGGAGAGTTTTATAAGATCGTATCCTATATTGGAGATCGTCCCGGAACCGATGGTGAGCTGACCGAGGTCGTCAGCAGGACGACCGAAAGACGTTGGCCTTCGGAGTTTGTGCTCTATCCTGAAAGCTGGGTGGCGATGGTTGACGACCACAATTACGGCCTCGGCGTATACAATCCTCACACGTGCGGCGCGATTACCGGATTTGCAGGCAACGTGTCCGACATGGGCTGGGGTGGAGCAAAGGACGGTCAGACGAGCGTTATATCTATGACGACGCGCGTTATTCTTGATTACAATATCGTATATACGTTCAATTATTCTCTGATCGTAGGCGAGGTTGACGAGATCAGAAAAACCGCGCTTGCATTGGATTCTAAAGCAGAGCACCGAAAATTCAACTTTGCAGAGGACCGTCAGAACTTCTATTATAAGGGCACAAGGGATAGGGGATACGGAAATCAAAATTGTTTGGATTTTGATTTTGAGCCGGAAACAGAGCTTTGCTCGCCGTATGTGTTCGTTTCTGCAAGCAAATGCAAGAAGATCTTGTTGGATGCGGAGATTGACGGAGGGGTTGTTGAAGGCAATGTGGGATTCAGCTGTTACGTCGATCCTACGCGCCAGGGCGATAAGAGAGCCTTCCGCACAGCGCAAAGATTACCTTTTAAGCTTGATGGGAATTGCGGCAGAAAGATTTACGAGATAGACATCAGTGCTCTTGACAAGCCGTTTTTCGATTTTAGCTTTGAGTTTTCAAGTAGCGGTCATGCGAAGGTCTATTCTATCGAATTGTCCGAAACGTAATCATTAATTCTTTGTAGTTTATCAACTTCGATTTTCTATGACACAATTACCATGCGGTGCCACGTAGGACCGCGGAAAAGGAGATCAGCGTGAAGGTTACTTTTTACTGACAGGTAATTCAACTGTTTCACGCGCGCATTTTGCCGTAGCAAAATTCATCGATTACTATTTGTGCCGCCTTGGCGGCGGAATGGAGTTTAATATGTCAAATCAAGATCCTCATTACCTCGCGCTCGAGGAAGATTATAAGATACTCGACGAAAACGTGGTCTATATTGAAAACGAATATATCAAGCTTGGCGCGAATATGGCGCTTGGCGGCGCGATCACGTATCTCGCCGAGCACGGAAACAGGAACATTATCAATAGCTGGGACTGGGGAAGGCAAGTTCAGCTTTCCCTGTATTCAGGTCCCGTGCCCTTCCACCCGGAAGGAACAGAAATGGGCAAGCATTGGACGCATACGGGTTGGAATCCCATACAGACGGGAGATTGCTTCTTCAATCGCGCCAAGGTTTTAGAGTATAAGATCGAGGATAACACGATGTATGTCAAGTGTATTCCTATGCAGTGGGCACTTAATAACGTTCCGGGAGAATGTACGTTTGAGCTTTGGTACACGCTTGATCACAAGACGGTAAATGTTACGGCAAGACTTAACAATAACCGTTCGGATAAGACCCAGCATTCCGCTTGTGGTCAGGAACTGCCTGCGGTCTATACTAACGGTGAATTTTACAGAATAGTATCCTACGTTGGCGAGTATCCCCGTACGAACGGAAAGCTGACCGAGATCGTTAGTAAAAATACCGGCGACAGACATTGGCCCTCGGAGTTTATGCTCTACCCTGAGAGCTGGGTGGCGCTTCTTGACGATAACGATTACGGCCTTGGCGTTTACAGTCCTCACACCTGCGGCGCGGTCGGCGGATTTGCGTGCGGAGTGGACAAAATGGGCGTTGGTGGTGCTAAGGATCCTCAAACCGGAACGGTCAGCCCGACCACGAGCGTTATTCTCGACCACAATATAGTATATACCTTCTACTATTCTCTGATCGTCGGCGACGTAAATTCGATCCGCGAGACCGCGCTCAAGCTCGACGAGAAGGTCGATCACAGAAATTTCTGCTTTGCCGAAGACCGCCAAAACTTCTATTACGTGGGCACTACCGATAAGGGATACGGAAATCAGGACTGTCTTGATTTTGAATTTGAAGCAGGTAACTGGCTCTGTGCACCCTTCTTCTTCGTCGAGGCGGGAGAATGTAAAAAGATCCTGCTCGACGCTTGCTTTGAGGGCGGTGAGATCGAAGGACGCGTTGGCTTGCGTTGTTATGCCGAGACTACGAGACCTAACCATAAGACTTCGCCTTGTAAGTCTGAGTACGTTCAGTTTAAGCTGTCGGGTGACGGTGTACGCAAGATACACGAGATCGACATCAGCGAGATCGATAGGCCCTTCTTCCACGTTTCGCTTAATTTCTTGAACAAGGGCAAAGCAAAGATCTATTCTTTCGAATTGGTATAACCTGAATTTAATCACAAAAAAAGACTTGAGTTAAACACTACGGTTTTTCTCAAGTCTTTTTGTGTAATTGTTAGATCTTGGGCAATCTGTTAAGCGCTTTGTTTATCTCCTCGTCGGTGGGAATATAGTCTTGCATTATGCCGTTGTGGAATTTTTCATAAGACATCATGTCAAAGTAGCCTGTTCCGGTAAGACCGAAGACGATAGCCTTTTCTTCTCCCGTCTGTGCACATTCCTTTGCCATATCAAGTGCTATCTTTATAGCGTGGCTGCTTTCGGGCGCGGGGAGTATACCTTCAACGCGGGCGAATTCCTCTGCCGCCGCAAAGACCTCGGTCTGTTTGACGGTCACCGCCTCCATAAGCTTGTCGTGATAAAGCTGTGAGAGAGTGCTGTTCATACCGTGATATCTCAGACCGCCTGCGTGTGTGGGGGCGGGCATAAAGTTGCTGCCAAGTGTATACATTTTGGAAAGGGGGCAGACCATGCCCGTGTCGCAGTAGTCGTATGCGTATTTTCCGCGAGTGAAGCTCGGACAGCTTTCAGGCTCAACTGCGATTATTCGATAGTCGGCTTCTCCGCGGAGCTTCTCTCCCATAAAGGGGGCGATAAGTCCGCCCAGGTTTGATCCGCCGCCTGCACAGCCAATGATAACGTCGGGCTTTATGCCGTACTTGTCAAGTGCGATCTTGGTTTCAAGACCGATTATTGATTGATGAAGCATTACCTGATTGAGTACACTTCCGAGAACGTAACGGTAACCCTCGGTGGCGAGAGCCTTTTCTACCGCTTCGGAGATCGCACAGCCGAGACTTCCGTTGGTGTCGGGAAACTCTGCAAGGATCTTTTTTCCTACCTCGGTTTCAAGAGAGGGGGAGGGAGTGACCGATGCGCCGTAGGTACGCATTACCTCACGGCGATGCGGCTTTTGCTCGTAAGAGCATTTTACCATATAAACCTTGCAGTCAAGCCCGAGATATGAGCATGCCATAGAAAGTGCCGTGCCCCACTGACCTGCTCCGGTCTCTGTGGTAACACCCACAAGGCCTTGTTGCTTTGCATAGTAAGCCTGCGCGATCGCGGAGTTTAGCTTGTGGCTGCCGCTTGTGTTGTTTCCTTCGAATTTGTAGTATATCTTTGCGGGCGTTTTCAGTTTTTCCTCGAGACAGTACGCGCGAACGAGGGGCGCGGGACGGTACATCTTATAAAAACTTCTTATTTCCTCGGGGATCTCGAAATAAGGGGTTGTGTCGTCGAGTTCCTGGTCTATCAGATCGGAGCAGAACACGCCCGCCAGGTCCTCTTTTGTCATAGGCTTCAACGTTTTGGGGTCGAGAAGCGGCGCAGGTTTGTTTTTCATGTCCGCACGGAGATTGTACCACGCCTTTGGCATCTCTGATTCTTCAATATAGATCTTATAGGGGATTTGCTTGTTGCTTGACATAATTCTGTCCTTCCTTTCGCATCTGAATTTTGTGTAGGACGCGATATAAATAAAAAACCCCGTCCCAAAGCAATAATGCCGGGACAGGAAACTAAATATCCTGCGGTGCCACCCTGCTTGATGTAAAACATCCACTTATCATACGCGGACTCCTTTGATTAGGTGCCCATATATGTTGACCTTTGTTCACGGAGGGTCTGCTCCGTCGCACATACTCCAAAACGTACATTTATATATACGTATGTTTCCGATTGCCCTCGGAAGCCCATTCGGCTCTGCTTTTTTCACCGCGATCTCACCATCCGCGGCTCTCTGTGCAAAAAGAGGCAAAACTTACTTACTCTTCCTCATCGGTTTGCTTTAGTTTGCTAAACTTACTAACATTATATCACTCTAAAAAGGGATTGTCAATAGCTTTTTGTTTATTTTTTGTCACATCCGATAAAAACGGCGAATTGGTAAATGTGTAGCGGCAAATTAGGCTTTATTATGAAAAACGGTGAAACATGACCTCGTCTTACTGCTTTTTTAGGCTAAATATACCAATAAAAAAATTTTTTCAAAAAAAACGAAAAAGGCATTGACAAATCATACCTTATGCTGTATAATATCAATGTGAATTGTTCACTAACAATGCCCTAACTGTCGGCGTTTTTGAGAGAGTTCTTGGTTTTTGCGGAAAACAAGCTTCAAAAACCGAGAGTTTCCTTGCAGAATAAGACGTGGGGTATTAACGTAAGCAAAAAAATATTCATGGAAAGAGGAGAAAAAACATGAAAAAGAGAATTTTGGCTATGGCTTTGGCATGCCTTATGGCTCTTTCTGTTGTTTCTTTCGTCGCTTGTGATGATGAAGCAATCGAAGAGCAGGCAGCAAAGATAGCTGACCTGGAGACTGCAACCGCAGCACTTCAGACCGCAATTAATACTAAGGCAAACGCAAGCGATCTCAGTGACGCGGTTGCAGACTTTACCGCTGCTCTCGCAGACGTTGCTGCAAAGGGCGACGTAGACGCTGTTAAGACCAGCCTTGATGCAGTAAAGACTACTGCAGATTCCGCGCTTGCAAAGGCAGACGCAAATGCTACCGCTATCGAAACCTTGAAGACTGCTATCGAAGCTGTTGAGGCTGCAATCGATACAAAGGCAGACAAGGAAGCTGTTGAAGCAGCAATCGCTGATGCAATTGCTGAAATGCAGGCTGCTATGGAGCTTTTGGCAACCAAGGCTGAACTGGAAGCTGCAACCGCTGCTCTCCAGGCTGCAATTGACACTAAGGCTGCAAAAGAAGACGTTGAGGCTGCTGTTAAGGAACTCAAGGATGCAATCGCTGCAACAAACGGCGACGTAGAGGCTGTTGAGACTGCTCTTGCTGCCGTTAAGGCAACTGCAGAGGCTGCTCTCGCAAAGGCAGAGGCTCTCGGTGATATCGACGAGCTTCTTGCAACCATTAAGAATGTTACCACGCTTTGCACTCAGCTCGGCGTTCAGGTTGAAGGCCTTGAGGATGCTCTTGATGGTATGATCAATATCAAAGACTGGAACGAGGCTACTAAGGGTGTTAGTGAGGCAATAATCGAGCTCACTGAAGCATACAATGCAATTAACCCAAACTACTATGACGCAGAAGAGTGGGCTAAGATCAATGTAGCATACAAGCTCGCAGAGGTCAGCATTACGAGAGCTGTTAGCGTTGATGCTCTTGCAGGCGCTGTTGGTGAGTTTGTTGAAACTGTAAAGAGCCTTTCCACCGTTGGTGATAAGGTTGAAGCAATGTTTGATGCTGTTGAGGCTGACCTTGCAACTCTCAATACATACTACAAGGCAGAGAATGGCAAGTCCCTTCTTGACGAGGCTGCTGTTGAGCTTCTTGGTGAGGTTGCTGTCGATCTTGCTGCTGCTCTTGAAAAGTACAATGAAGAATACGCCGCAGATCGCCTTCCTAACAACGAACTTGGATTCGTTTACAATGACTGCGCGGCTGCTCTTGAAAAGTATAACAACCGTAAGGTAGCTCTTGATGCAGCTAATGTTGAGGCTGGTACTATCAACGGTCTCATCGAAAAGTACACTGAGTCTTTCGTCGAGGTTACCGCTGATAACACTGCTGCGCTTAACGCTCTTACAGATGAAATCGCTGCTTGGGAAGTAATATACTTCTCCGCAGAGTTCGCTGCTGAAAAGGCAAACAACTCCGCTAACTATCTGCTCGTTAATCATGCTGACTATAAGGCTCTTGCTGACAGCTATAAGACTCTTGGTCTTGACGCAGCAGGCTGCTTGGCAGTATTCGCTGACTCTCTCAACTTCGAGGTTACCCTTCTTTCTAAGGCTGATCTTGATGATTCCTTGAAGCTTTACAACGCATACACCGATAAGTGTAAGGCAGACGGAACCTCTCTTGATCACCAGTA
>CAZQLJ010000013.1:0-16778 GCA_964594085.1 uncultured Clostridium sp. | reverse complement strand
TCGCTCCTCTCGGGAAGCTTTAACGTGATGAACACGATGCAGGCGGCGATAACGGCGCACGCGCTCGGAGTCAAGGTCACGGATATCAAGGAAACGCTTGCCGATTTTTCGGGAATTGCTGGCAGACTTGAGCGAGTCAAAACGTCGAACAGAGTCGATTTTTCGGTCTATATAGATTACGCGCATACTCCCGACGCGCTTGAAAATCTGATCCGCACCGCGCGTTCGTTTGCCGCAAGAGGACAGAGAATAGTTCTGCTTTTCGGTTGCGGCGGCGACCGTGAGAGACAAAAGCGCGCGATAATGGGAAATATCGCCACGAGTATGGCAGATCTTGCGATAATCACGAGTGACAACAGTCGGAGTGAGCGACCCACAGATATTATTAACGACATCCTTTCGGGTGTTGTAGCCGACGCGACCTACACCGTGATCGAGGACAGACGCGAGGCGGTCGAATACGCGGTCAAAAACGCGAGACGTGGAGATATAATCCTGCTCGCAGGCAAGGGACACGAGGAATACGAAATCGACGGCGAGGGCAAAAAGCCCTTCTCCGAGAGACAAATAGTCAAAGAAGCGATAGAGAGATACCTTTCGTAAGGGTACTGCCGCTGCGGCAGAGGAAGGACTGAAAAATGAAAATAAAGCTTGGTCTTGGAAAAACAAATATGGAACGCATAGCCGATTGGTGCGGCGGCGAGCTTTACGATTTCACAGGTGAGTCGGGTAACTCTTTTGAATATGTCTGCACCGACTCGAGAGAGGCGGATGCAGATACCATGTTCGTCGCTACACGCGGCGAGCGCGTCGACGGACACGACTATATCCTTAAGGCAATCGAGCAGGGCTGCCGTTGTATCCTCTGCGAGTACGTGCCCACTAACATTTCGGGCAAGGCGGCGGCTTACGTCGTTGTGGAAAACTCTATGGACGCGTTTGCTCACTGTGCCAAGGGATACCGTAGCGAAGCTCCGCTTTTGAGCGTCGCGATAACGGGAAGCGTGGGCAAGACCACCACCAAGGAGCTTACCGCGGCGATACTTCGTCAGAAATTTGCGACCTATTCTACCGCAGGTAATTTCAATAGCGTTATCGGTATGCCGATGTCGCTTATGGAGGCAGACAAAAATAGTGAAAGAGCCGTTTTCGAGATGGGAATGAGCTCGTTTGGCGAGATCAGAAGCATGAGCCGCACCGCGACACCTTACGTCGCGATGGTCACGAATATCGGCACTTCACACCTTGAATATCTGAAAACACGCGAAAATATTGCAAAGGCAAAGCTTGAGATCGGTGAGGGACTCGTCGATAGCGGATATCTGTTGCTCAACGGCGACGAGCCATTGCTTAACGACCACTATTCCGACAGATATGAGATCGTATACGTCGGACACGATGAAAAGTGCGCCTTCCAAATATGGAACGTCAGAGTTGACGAAAAAGGCACTTCTTTTGACCTTCGGATTCCGTTCAAAATGATCTGCGATTTGCGAATTTCACTCATCGGCGAGCATTTTGCCTACAACGCGGCTTTTGCGGCGGCGGCTGCTTATCTGCTCGGTGCCGACGAGCGCAACATAAGAGACGGACTTTCTTCTTACGTCGCACAGGGGATGAGAATGAACGTCACCGACAGAGACGGCGTCACTCTTATTGCCGATTGCTACAATGCCGCACCCGAATCGATGAGGGGCGCGATCGATACACTTGCACAGATCAAGGTGGGCGGCAAGCGGATAGCCGTGCTCGGAGATATGAAGGAGCTCGGCGCTACGTCTGACGATCTGCACGCGAGTGTGGGCAAATACCTTGCAGAAAAAGGCGTTGATTGCCTTTTCACCGTCGGAAAGTCGGGCGAGCTGATCGCCAAGGCGGCGCTTGGCGCAGGTATGAGCGAGGATAGTGTCGCGTCACTTGACGAGGAGCTCGGTGCGACGGCGATCGCACAAAAAATAAAAGAAAAAATAGCGAGGGGCGATGCGATACTCTTCAAGGCAAGCCGTGCTATGAAATTTGAAGAACTGATAAAGGCGATCTTCGAGGATTGAAGCCGCCATAAAGGAAGGAAACCACACAGCGATGCTTTACGATAAAATACAGAATCTGACTAATATAAATTTGGGACAAATGATCGGAATAGAGGCGCTTGCCGTCTGCGCGGTCGTATTTTTGCTCACCGTCCTTGCGACAAGACTAATTCTCCCCGTACTCCGCGCTAAAAAACTCAATCAGCCGATAAATATGTACGTCGCAGAGCACGCAGGCAAGGCGGGCACACCCACGATGGGAGGTATCTGCTTTATTATCTCGTCGCTTGTCGCGATGCTTATCTGGATAATACTCGAAAAGTGCGGCATACTTGGAAACAGCCAAAACAGCGACCTTATACCCCTCGTGCTCACGCTCTGCCTTGGCGTTGCCAACGGACTCATCGGCTTTATCGACGACTACAAAAAGCTTGTGAAAAAAGAGAATGAGGGACTTAACGAAGCGCAGAAATTCATTCTTCAGACCGTCGTAGCGGCGGCGTATCTTGCGATGATGGGAATGACTGACAATCTTCCCACCGCACTCAAGATCCCATTTATCGACTTTTCACTTGAACTTGGCTGGTTTGCATACGCAGTTTATCTTGTGATCATCGTCGGCTTCGTCAATAGCACGAATATCACCGACGGACTCGACGGACTTGCCTCCTCGATCGGTGTTTCGGTCGGTATGGCGCTTATCGTTATCTCGGTGCTGCTCGGCTCGAGATATACGGGCATTGCCTCGGGAATGCTCGTCGGCGCGCTGCTCGGATTTCTCGTATTCAATCACTATCCTGCAAAAATATTTATGGGCGACACGGGTTCGCTCTTTATCGGCGGTATAATTATGGGCTGTGCGATCAGCGAAGGTCAGCTTCTCGCAGTCATCATAATGTCGTTCGTGTTCATCTTCGAAATGCTTTCGAGCCTTATGCAGAGAATTTATTTCAAGCTGACCCACGGCAAGCGCCTTTTCAAAAAAGCACCCGTACATCATCATTTCCAGCTTCTTGATTGGTCTGAAATTAAGATCGTTACCGTGTTCTTTCTCGTCTCGCTCGCACTTTGCGCGATCGGTGTGCTCGGCGCGGTAATATAAGAGATATAAAACGCAAAAAACAGTATCTATAAGCCGCCTGCTTTAGAGGAAAGGAGCATTCAGTGAGTCAAAAGGATCCAAACGAAAAAAAGAATAAAGGCTTTTTCGTTCGCCGTATGGTCAACAAGCTGAACGACTCCTACGAAAAAAGTCTTGAGAAAAACGACCCCATATACCTCGAGCCGATACATAAGCCGAAGGACTCCGACGCTGACGGCGAAAGAGTCTTGGTTCGCGGCGGAATTGACGTCTATTTTCTTATAATCGTAATAGCTCTGGCGCTTTTCGGCGCGGTCATGGCGTACAGCGCGAGCGCTTACGAGGCGGAAAGATTTATGGGCGATAGCCTCTATTATTTCAAGCGTCACCTGATATTTTTAATTGTTGCAACGGTCTTTACCGCGATCTTCGTGATCTACGCGCGGCCGTGGTTCTGGCGAGTATTCGGAATAGTCATTTACGGAGTGGCGGCGGTGCTGCTTTTGGCGGTTCTTGTGATAGGAACTGCGGGCGGCGGCGCGCAGAGATGGATCGCGATCGGTCCGTTGACCATTCAGCCCTCCGAGATCGCAAAAATGGCGATCGTTATGATCTTGGCGCTCGTAATGTCAAAATATGAAAAGAAAATTGAGCTTTCCCAGCGCTTCGGCGGTCATTTCCGCTACGGTGTGCTTTATCCGGGAATACTTATAGTGCTGATCTGCGGACTCGTAATGCTCGAGCGACACCTTTCGGGACTAATAATCATCGGTCTTTTGGGCTTGATAATTATGTTTATCGGCGGCACGGACGGTAAATGGATGGCACTTATCGTGGTCGCAGGTGTGATCGGAGTCGGCGCGGTGCTTCTCGTTTCGGACTACGCACAGGAGCGCGTTATGACCTGGCTCTTTATCGAGAAAGCCGACCCTCTCGGCTCGGCTTGGCAGACCTGGCAAGGTTTATATGCTATCGGCTCGGGCGGCTTGTTCGGCGTAGGACTTGGCAACAGTACCCAGAAATACGGCTACGTTTCAGAGCCGCAAAATGACTTCATCTTCACCATAGTTTGCGAGGAGCTTGGATTTTTTGGCGCGCTGATCGTTATAACTCTGTTCGTGCTCTTGCTCTGGAGAGGATATAAGATCGCATCGAAATGCCCCGATAAATTCTCCTCACTCGTCGTCTACGGACTGACGACCAAGGTCGCACTTCAAACGGTAATGAATATTGCCGTTGTAACAAACTCGATGCCCAATACGGGAATTTCACTGCCGTTCTTCTCGTCGGGAGGAACAGCATTGATGCTTCAGATATTTGAGATGGGAATAATTCTTTCAATGTCCCGTTTTTCATACGTAAAAAAATAACATTTTAAACATTAAACAGTATTTTTCAGAATATTTTTACGGCTTCGGGAGCTTTTCGGATTCTTGATCCTTTTTTAAGGAAGTTTTTGAAGTCAAGAAACTTTTTCCAAAAAGTTTCTTGCGGGGTTTGGGGCAGCGCCCCATAGTCCGTAAGTTGTTAATTGGGGCTTGGGGCGGCGCCCCATAATACAAATCAAGGAGTCAATATGCGAGTATTAATGACAGGCGGCGGCACTGCGGGGCACGTCAATCCCGCGATCGCGATCGCCAACACTATAAAGGAATACGAGCCCGAGAGCGAGATAGCGTTCGTCTGCTCGAGGCTTGCGAGAGATAAGGCACAGGATCTTGTTCCGCGCGCGGGTTATGAGAGCTTGTACCGTGTGGATATATGCGGAAGCTACCCGATCTGGAACCCAAAAAACCTCAAGACCGCGTATCTTATGATAAAATCAAAGCGTCAGGCGAAAAAGATAATCGAGAAATTCAAGCCCGACGTGATAATCGGTACGGGCGGATTTGCTTGCTATCCCGTGCTCAATGCAGGCGCGGAGATGGGAATACCCACGCTTGTTCACGAGTCGAATGCGATACCGGGTAAAGCTGTCAAAAAGCTTGCACGCAAGGTCGACTGCGTAATGACTAACTTCGAGTCGTCGGCAAAAATGATAAGCGGCGCGAAAAAGGTGATACACGTCGGAAATCCCAACGTGATCGGTCAGAAAAAGACCGAGGACAGAGAAATAGCAAAGGGATATTCCAAGAGCGTTCTTATATTCGGTGGATCTCTCGGTGCGGAAACGCTTAACCGTGCAACAGTTGATATGCTCGAGAAAATTGCCGACAAATATCCCGATACCGAATTTTATCACGCGGCAGGCAAGCGCGACTACGAGGCGCTTGGAGAAATATATAAAGAGCGTGGCTTGACGAAAAAAAGCAACGTAAAGCTCGTCGACTATATCTACGATATGGACGCGAGAATGAAAAGGGCAGATCTCGTGATCTCCCGTGCGGGCGCGATGACGATATCCGAGCTTTCCTTGCTCGGCAAGGCGGCAATACTCGTTCCGTCGCCATACGTCGCGGCAAATCATCAGTATAAGAATGCCAAGGCGCTTTACGACGTTGGCGCGTGCGAGCTTGTCGAGGAATCCGAGTTTGGTAGCGGAAAGCTCACTGCGGCTGCCGAAAGATTGCTTTCGAATAAGGCGGAGAGAGAGCAGATGCAAGAAAATATAAAAGCCTTCGCCAAGCCCGAGGCTAACCGCATTATATACGAAGAAATTGTAAGAACGGTGCAAAACAAATCGAAATAAGAAACATATTGTAGACAAATAAACAGAAAATTGAGAAAAAGGAGGACAAGCACGTGGAAAATAATGAAAACCAAGCCGTAAAAGCCACTCGACAAAAGCTTGAGAGCATAAGAAATAATCTTTGCTTGAAGTACGGTGAGAAGGGCGCGCGCCGAATTATGATATCCGCCGCCGTCGCAACGGTCGCGCTTGTCGCTCTTCTTATATTGATCTTTCTGTTTCCAATAAGAAGTATCGCCGTCAGCGGCGAGGTCACTATGTTCAACGAGGGTGAGATCATCGAAGCCGCTGAGCTAAGTGAGGGAGACAGTATCTTTCTTCGCTCGTCGTGGGATATCAAGCGTACGATACGCAAAAATCTCCCTCTTGCCGACGAGATCAAGGTCACAAAGACCCTTTCGGGTACAGTCAAGATCAAGATCACCTTCGATGACGTAAAATATTACACCAGGGTCGACGGTATCTACTACGCTATCGACAGTAAGCTGCGTGTGCTCGATTCCAACGAGTCGGGAGCGAAATATTCGGCGTACGGCGCGGTCTGCGTAAGACTTCCCGAGGTAAGACCGCTTGAAATCGGCGAAAAAATAGTCTTTTACGACACGGTAGAGGAGACCGACACCGAGGGCGAGCTGCTCTACGAGGTCGTAGACGTAAAATATTACGCATACGTTACCGATTTTCTCTCAAAGCTCGAGGATAGCGGCTTTTGGGAGCAGGCGGACGCGGTCGTGCTTGAGGAAAAATACGACGTCACGCTTATATATGCCGACAAGTATAAGATAAGATTCGGCAGTGTATCCGAGCTCGACTCAAAGCTTCGAGTTTTGTTCGGAATACTCGACGAGGGATCTACACAGTATGCCGATAGGGTTGAGATCGACCTCACCGATCCCTCCGCGGCAATAGCAAGACCCGCCCCCACGCTCGATCTTGACGAATTTATCGACTGACAAGCAAAAATAAACAAGAAAAAAATCCCTGCCTTCAAAAAGCGTATCCAAACGCAAAAGGCAGGGAATAATTTTGTTATCGTTCCAAATAAAAAGCGGAGATGATAACAATGTATTATTATAATAAAGTTGAGATATGCGGCGTCAATACGTCGGAGCTTTGTGTACTCGACGACGACGCCAAGCGAGAGCTTCTTATAAAAGCGCACGCAGGCGACCAGAAGGCGAGAGAGGAGCTGATATATGGCAATCTTCGTCTTGTTTTGTCGGTCATACACCGATTTGCAGGTAAAAAGGAGAGCGCGGACGATCTTTTTCAAGTCGGTTGCGTGGGTCTTGTCAAGGCGGTCGACCGCTTCAATACCGAAATGGACGTAAAGTTTTCGACCTACGCCGTGCCTATGATAATCGGCGAGCTGCGAAGATATTTGCGTGACAGCAACAGTATCCGAGTCAGCCGATCGACAAGGGATCTTGCCTACAGAGCTTTGCAGGTCAAGGAGGAGCTGCAGGGAGAAAAAGAGGGCGAGGCGAGCGCGGACGAGATAGCGCAAAGGCTTGGTGTGGAAAGGGAAGCCGTTACCCGAGCGCTTGAAGCAATAGTAGAGCCGATGTCGATATACGAGCCCGTGTACAGTGAGGGCGGAGATTCGCTCTACGTTATAGATCAGCTGAGTGACAATAGCTCGAGCGACGAGGTCTGGCTCGAGAACATTGCGCTGAGGGAGGCGTTGAACAACCTCACCGAGCGCGAGAAGACCATAATAGATATGCGATATTACGGCAACAAAACGCAGACCGAGATAGCAGAGAAGATCGGAGTTTCTCAAGCGCAGGTCTCAAGACTTGAAAAGTGCGCGCTTGAAAAAATGCGTAAGCAGATGGTGTAGCTGTAACTTGAACGGTAAAGTCCTTGATCTTTGCACGGCGCGTGTGTAAAACAAAAATATCCGACTCCCACGGGAGTCGGATATTTGTTTATTAAGTTTAAAATTACTTAGTCTTGATGCCGCCGATAAGATCGCCCCAACGGTCGTCCTTTTCGTCAGCCTTCTTGTCAAAGCCTGTAGCGATGATAGTGATCTGCATCTCGTCCTCGAGCTCCTCGTCAAATCCGACACCCCAGATGATGTTCGCGTCGGGATGAGCTTCATTCTGGATAAGAGTAGCCGCAAGCTCTGCGTCCTCGAGACCAACGTCGGGAGAAACGACGAATCTGATAAGGATTCCGTGAGAGCCCTTGATGGAGGATTCGAGGAGGGGACTGGAGATAGCCATCTTTGCGGCGATCTCTGCCTTGTCCTTGCCGGTAGCGACGCCGGTACCCATGTGCGCGTAGCCCGCGTCTCTCATAATGGTGGAAACGTCCGCAAAGTCGAGCGCGATGAAGGAATCGCCATTTACGAGATCGGAGATGCTCTTAACACCGGTGTAAAGTACGCTGTCAGCAACCTCAAATGCGTTCTTGAGGGTGATTCTCTGATCGCTTGCTTCCTTGAGCTTGTCGTTGGGAATGATAATGAGAGCGTCAACGAACTTGGAGAGCTCGGCAATGCCGTCCTCTGCGTTCTTTGCTCTTACCTTGCCCTCAAAAGAGAAGGGGCGGGTAACGATACCGATTGTAAGTATGCCCATTTCCTTTGCGATACGAGCAACTACGGGAGCCGCGCCTGTACCTGTGCCGCCGCCCATACCTGCGGTAACGAAGACCATATCGGTCTCGCCGAGGAGAGCCTTGATCTCGTCGAGAGATTCTTCAGCCGCACGCTTACCGATCTCGGGGCGAGCGCCTGCGCCTCTGCCGCCGGTCAGCTTTTCGCCGATAACGAGCTGAGAGGGAGCGTTGGAACGGTTAAGAGCCATACGGTCGGTATTGACGGTGATGAACTCAACTCCACGAAGATTGGAGAAGATCATTCTGTTTACAGCGTTATTTCCGCCGCCGCCTACGCCTACTACCTTTATGTTGGCGCCAACACCGATTGCTTCGTCGTGTTCAAATAATCCCATTTCTGTAATCCTCCGATTTATATATTCCTAAATTTTATTTTATCAGATCACACCGTAAGGTGTAATATAACCTAATGTAATGATAATACATTTACGATAAAAAATCAATAGCTTTTATAAACTTTTTGCAATTTTCGAAAATGTAACGATACGGCTCAGCTTTTGAAAAATTCCTTTGCAAAGGTGGTGCCGTAAGCTCCCGAATACATATTGTATCGGGGCGAGTTTTGAGACGTTGTCATAGTCGTAACGTAAGCAGTGTCACTGACGATCAGATGATCAATAAGCGGAACACCGACTGCACGAAGCGTAATATCAAGCAGATGAGCGAGATTTTGATCGGCGGCGCTTGGTTCAAGGTTGCCGCTTGGATGATTGTGCGCGATCAGAACGCTGACAGCGTTGTAAATGACCGCGTCTCTCGCGATCTGTTGAGGAGATACCGCGATCTCCGTCGGACCGCCCCGATCAAGCTCGGTGATTTTTATTATCTTCATCTGGGAATCGAAGAAAAGCACGCAAAGCTTTTCTTTATTGTACCCGCGATAATATTTAACGAGCAATTCTCCGATCGATGACATCGTCGAGAAAGTCTTTCTAACGTCGGGCGAGGCGCTTTCGGTACGGTTCATTATTCTGCCTATCAGATATAAGTACTCCGCGGTGGCTTTGCCAACGCCGTTTACTCTGCAAAGCCGATCGGGCTCGGCAGAGAATACACCGTCAAGAGAGCCGAATTCGTTTATGAGATCGTGCGCGATCTCGTTGACGTTTATTCTTGGTATAGCGTAGAAAAGCAACAGCTCCAAAAGCTCATGATCAGAAAATACCCGGTCGGAATACTGAGAGAATTTGCTTTTCATTCGGGCACGGTGCCCTGCGTGAGTTGAGTTGGTTGCTGACATAAAGACCTCTGCTTTTTTGATGAAGCTTTGATTGATTATGCGAAAATCCCAAAGGGATATTTTCTTATAGTGCCCGATTGTGTTTAAATAAAAGAGAAGTGCTTGACGTCATCTTGCAATCAATATGAATAAATATCTGTTTTCAAACAGTTTTTAAAAAACCGCTTTGATCTGATTTTCTTTGAGTAAAAAGGAAACCTGATGCTTGTTTTATGTGTAACGCTCCAAATCTGCCGTTTTAATACTCGCGATGCGCTTCGGTATGATACAATAAAAGAAATTTCTCTGTCGAAGCAAGCGATCGACAGACATGAGGTGTAAGAAATGACGGTTGTATTTGTAAGCGCGAAGCTCACGGTCTGTGAAAACGGAAGCTTTGGCATCGCGGTCGAGCACGACGGCGAAGAAAGATTTTATCGCGACGTAAGTCGTGATCGCAAGAAAGTCGAACGGCTTGTCCGACTGATAAACAGCGGGGAAGTGAGCCGATTTCATATAGACGATATCATTGAGGATTTTTTGGAATGATCCGTCAAGATCCTCAAAAATTTTATCTTATATCAGATTTAAAGGCAACGGCTCTGCCGATAATGTGTATCTTTTCAAGGTCTCTGCCCGTAAATACAAGCGGCTCGTAGCTGCTGTTTTCGGGAATGAGCATAAGCTTTTCGCTTTCGGGGTAGTAGTAAACGCGCTTGAGGGTCGCCTCGTCGTTGATGATGACCGCGGCGATCTCGCCGTTGTTGACCGTGTCGGATTTCTTGATAAACACGGTGTCGCCGTTGCAGATCCTCGCATCCTTCATACTGTCGCCCTTTGCAATCAGACAAAAATCGGCGTCGGTCTCGGCGTCGGTAACGACCATATCCCCGTCCTCCTCGTTGGCAAAAATGGGAGCGCCGCAAGCGATCTCGCCGACCACGGGAAGAAATTTGAAATTGGTGTTCTTTATCTCTGCGACCGTTGGGTTATCGGAGGTTCCGAGGAGGTAGGTCTCGCTTACGTTAAGAGCCTGAGCCATCGCGCAGATAGCGTCTGCCTTCGGAACGTAAACGCCGCTGAGATATTGACTTAAGCGGGGCTTGGAAATACCCGTTCGTCTTGAGAGCTCGGCGGCTCTCATATTTTTTTCGGCCATGGCGGCTGCCAGGCGATTTTTAAAATCTATCATACGGAACCTCGTTAGAACTCCCAAACGCCAAAGGACGTTTCGTGATTAGTTAAGCTTACTGCAATATTATACAGCAAAGTTAAGCAAATGTCAATAGGTTTTTTGAAAAAAGTTAAACAATATTAATTAAAATTTGTGATTTTTTGCTATTTTTCGCTTTTTTACTCCGAAGCAATGAAAAAGCAGAACGCTATCGCAAACCAAATGCAAGAATTTTGCAAAAAAAATTCAACAGCGACATTAGGCAACCGCCCCCAAAATCCTTGTAATATAAGGGATATCGCCCTGATAAAAATTTTTCCGATCTCTATGCCTTTGGGGGTTGACAAAATAGAACAGATGTGCTATAATTGGCACAGTTAAGGTTGCAGGGCAGTCAAAAACGGGTCGTTTTTGGGCAGAAGCTGCAATAACTTACTCGGGTGCGTAAAGGTGATGATATTACAGTCTCCGATGTCAAAAAGCCTTTTTGCACAAAGAATATCGACGGACATACGGATCTTTTCAAGCTTCAGCCGTTGTCTGACGGTTATTTTTTTGAACACCGAGTTAAGCAAACTTAACGAGCATATAGCGTCTGCTTGGTTCTTTTCTGCCGAGCCAAGCAGACGCGGAAAGGTTAAGATTTTGGCGATACAAGGAACTTGCCCGTATTTGCAAAGCCTGAAGGAAAAGGACAAGATCCGATGCGAGTGTGCAGGATTCAAATTTCCCGACAGGATTGCGCGCCGCGAGATAGTGTACGGCTTTTGTGCACACCCGACGGCGTATAAAAATTGTCCGTTCAAGCAGACAATGGATAGATATTACTATGAAAGGAAGTATGCGAGTGAAACTGACAAGCAGAATATTCAAAGGCCTCATAGCCTTGAAAAACAAGCAAATAAAGCTTGAAAGAGAGAGAAGCAGAGGTTATAAAGAGACCAACGACATACTCGCGGCGTATCTTGCGCTTCTCGTCGAGAAGCACGGCAGCGCCCGAGTTCCAAAGGAGCTGATACGCGAAGCTCTCGGAGGTTATCGCGCCGTGGTCGGCACGGCAGGCGACGACTACGTAATAACCGTTGAGCGTTGTGGCGGCAAGCCCGAGAATTTTAACAACGGCGAAACCGAGAAATCTGTCGCAGAGATCACCCCCTCGCAAGAGCATAACGGGGATGGCGAGAACTAAATATGAGCGTTGGCTTGAGTCCTGTGGGCTTGAGCGAGTCCGCCGACTTGCCGACGAGGGATTGTCGGACGAGGAGATCGCGATCGCATGCGGCATCGAACTGCCCACGTTCCGACTCTGGAAGCGCAAGTATCCCGATTTTGCCGAGGCGCTCGGTCTTGGCAAGGAAAACGCCGACTACGATATAGTCAAAGCCCTTTACAAAAAGGCGACGGGCTACAACGTGGCGGTGGACAAGACGTACAAGCTCAAAAGAGTTGAGTTTGATCCCGAGACAGGCAAGAAGATACGCGAGTACGAGGAGCTTGCCACAGGAGTGGACACCACTTACGTACCGGGCGACCTGCGAGCCGAGATCTTCTGGCTCAAGAACCGTCAGCCTGATCGCTGGAGCGAGCGACCCGAAAAGGACGCTGAAGGAGAAGGCGGCGGAGTGGTCGAGATACCCGAGGCGGACTCGATCGACGAGGAGAATTGAGGAGGGCAGAGCAGATGGCAAGCCACACAAAAGCAAGCAGCAGCCGAGAGAAAAGGGTAGTCTGGCGACCTCAACCGCGGCAGGCGGCATTTATGCGTAGGCTTGAGGACGAGGCGCTTTACGGCGGCGCGGCGGGCGGCGGAAAATCGGATTGTGCGCTTGCCGAGGCACTGCGGCAGATAAATATACCGCACTATCGCGGTCTGATACTCCGCAAGACCTACCCACAGCTCTCCGAGCTTATAGATCGCTCCTATTCGATATATTCTGACTTCTGCCCCGAGGCGATCTATAACGAATCGAAGCACTTTTGGCTTTTTCCGTCGGGCGCGAAGATATATTTCGGCTCGCTTGCCCACGCCACCGACCGATACAATTATCAGGGGAAGCGCTACGATTTTATTGACTTTGACGAGCTGACGCAGTTCACATTTGACGAATACAGCTATCTTTTCTCGCGAAATCGACCAAGCGGCGCGGGAACGAGATGCTATATGAGAGCGCAAGCGAACCCGGGCGGCATCGGTCACGGCTGGGTCAAGGAGAGATTTATCACCCCCGCGCCGCCAATGACTACGATCTGGGAAACGGTCAAGATCCGCTTTCCCGACGGACACGAGGAGGAGAGGAAAAAATCTCGTATCTTCGTGCCGTCCACGGTCTTCGACAACGAGATTTTGCTCCGTAACGATCCCGATTACCTCACTCGCCTCGCGTCCCTGCCCGAAAACGAGCGTGCGGCACTGCTTTACGGCGATTGGAACGGCTTTTCGGGACAGGTGTTTACCGAGTGGAAGAACGATCCCGACCGATACCTTGACCGCACGGCGACTCACGTCATTTCTCCATTCAAAGTTCCGAGAAATTGGCGAATATACCGTGGCTTTGACTGGGGATATTCACGGCCGTTTTCGGTCGGCTGGTATGCCGAGGATCCCGACGGTGTGCTTTACCGCATCCGCGAGCTTTACGGTTGTACGAATATGCCCAATGAGGGCATACGCTGGGAGGCGGAAAAGGTCGCGGCAGAGATCAGACGGATCGAGCGCGAAGACGAAAACCTTTCGGGCAGAACTATCCACGGAGTCGCCGACCCCGCGATATATCAGAAAAACGGCGGCGAGAGCATCGGCGGCATTATGGAAAAGCAGGGCATTTATTGGGACAGAGCCGACAACTCGCGCATCGCGGGCAAGCAGCAGGTCCACAACCGTCTTGCTTTCGACGAGAACGGCAAGCCGAGGCTTTACGTGTTCTCGACCTGTCGTCAGTTTATCAGGACTTTTCCTTGCCTTGTGTACGATTCATCCGACGTCGAGGACGTGGACACCTCGGGCGAGGATCACATATACGACGAGCTGCGATACGTCTGTATGGAGCGTCCCGTGCCCGCGATAAAAAGAACGAGACCGAGTCTGATCCTCTCGGCAGACCCGCTTGACCTTTACCGACAGAGTACGGACAGCTATGCGGCAAGGGCAAGATTTAAATAAACAAGAAAGGACATTTACCTAATGAACGAACAGAAAACGGTAGCCCCCGAGCTCTCGTTGGCGATAAAAACGCTTATCCGATATAAAAGAGAAAAGGCGGAGCTTGAGAGCAGGATAGCGTCGGAGGGCGATATATGGCGCGCGGTATATACGGGCGGCGAGTCATCGTCGTGGATATTCAACAGTATAGTAAATAAGCATGCCGATATCATCGACAGTATTCCGTCCTGCGTGTGTCTCCCGCGAGAGAAACGCGACGAAAAATATGCCGAAACGCTATCCAAGATAATTCCCGTCATCACGCAAAGATGCGGCTTTGAGCAGACCTACTCGGACAACTGCTGGGAAAAGCTCAAGCACGGCACCGCCGCGTACGGAGTCTTTTGGAACAACGCGCTTGAGGACGGACTTGGCGATATTGATATCCGCGCACTCGCAATAAAAGATATCTATTGGGAGATCGGCGCCAACGATATTCAGGACTCGAAAAACCTTTTCATCGTTTCGCTTTGCGATATCGATGCGCTTGAGGCAACGTGGGGAGTGGACTACGGAGAACTGCGCGAGCAGGACAGCGCGCTTGCCTCGTCGCTTGGAATGAGCGTCTCAGACGGCAAGTGCCTCGTTGTCGATTGGTACTATAAAAAGTATCTTTCCGACGGCTCCGCAGTGTTGCATCTGTGCAAATTTATCGGAGACCGCATACTGTACAGCTCGGAGAACGACCCGAACTGCGTTGACGGCTGGTACGAGCACGGACAGTACCCGATAGTATTCGACAGAATGTACCCGACGGGTCAGGCGTACGGCTTTGGCGTTATCGCGACCTCGGTAGAGGCGCAGAGATATATCAACCGCCTCGATGCCAATATGCTCGAATACGCGGATTGGGCGTCTCGTGTGCGCTTTTGGGCAAAGAGAAGCCTTGGTGTCAACGAAAAGGAATTCCTTGACCTTGACCGAAGCATCGTAGAGGTTGAGGGAGATATTGACGAGGAAAAGCTTCGTCAGATCGAGATCTCCCCGATAGACGACTCGGTAATGAATGCAAAGCTGCTCAAGATCGAGGAGCTCAAGACCGTCACAGGCTCGCTTGACGTCTCGCAGGGAGGAATTTCGGGCGGCATCACGGCGGCATCTGCTATAAGTATCCTGCGTGAAGCGGGAGCGAAGGCATCGCGCGACGGCATCGAGGAGACCTACCGTGCCTACGTCAAGATGATAACGCTCGTCATCGAGCTGATACGTCAGTTTTATGATGAGAACCGTGTTTTCCGCATAATCGGAGAGGACGGAGAAAGAGAATATCTTGGCTTCACGGGAAAGAACATCAGAGCAGACGAGAGTGGATACAGACCTCACTTCGACATCGAGATCAACGCGGTCAAGAAGGCTCCGAGCGAGTCCGAGAAGAAAAATCAGTTTGCAAAGGCGCTTTACGATGCAGGCGCGTTCAGACCCGAAAACGCCGCCCAAACTTTGCTTATGCTTGAAATGATGGATTTCGAGGGCGTTGGAATGCTCAAGGCATCGATCCGTTCACTCTACGGAGACGGAAAAGAGGAGAAAAATGATTAAGGCGGAGTTTTCAAGGTGTGAGGGAGACTGGTTCAGATTGCGTATAGACGGCCACGCAGGGTATGGCGAGGAGGGCAACGATATCGTTTGCGCCGCCGTGTCGGGCATATTCTATTCGCTCTGCGGATATCTTTCAAACTTTTGCTCCGACGAGATCAGGCTCGACTACGTAGGCTCGGGACACGCGGACGTGCGCTGTTCGACGGTCGGTGAGGAGGTTATGAAGCTTGCCTGCATCGGCATCTGGCAGATCTCACTCACGTACCCCGAGTACGTTGAGGTCGAAAACAATGCGTGGAATTGGAAAATGAATTCCTGTCGCGCATAAGTTCACCGATAACGGTGGGAAAGGATTACGTTTTTACTTATGGAAGAAAACAAAACGGATATCTTCGCAGATGAAGACGCTATCGGGGCGTTACCCGAGGAGGAGAGCGCAGAGGACGGAGATCTTTTTGAAGGGAGCGATACGCTCTCCGCAGAGGAAATAAGACGTGCCGAGCGCGCCGAATACGACAGACTTATCAGATCTCGCTTCAAGGAATTTTACACCGAGGACACGCAGAGAATGATAAACCGTCGTTTTCGCAAATTCAAGGAGCAGGAGGAGAAGCTTCGGCGGACCATGGAGGAAAATCGCGCCGAGATTGCCGAAAAGTCGAAAAAATTAACCCGCGACGCTCTTGTGGCAAGGATCCGCGAGTCCTCCGACGCGCTGAAAAAGGAATTCAGCGATTTTTCAGAGGAGCTTGCCGTAAACTCCGAAAAATTCATTGAAATTGCGACGGTGCTGCTCGAGGACGGCAGATTTGGACTGTCCGACGCTTATAAGCTCTCACATTTCGACGAAATAGTCGGCAAGACCGCGCTCGACGCGGCAAAAGCGACCGAGGAGAGAGTGCTTGGCGAGATCAGAAGCAAAAGAGCGAGACCAAATGAAAACGGACTTGCTCAGCGCACCGCCGCATCCCCCTTCGACGTTTCAAAATTGACCCGTGCCGAGCGAGCAAAGCTTGCAAAACGCGCGGCAGGGGGAGAGAAGATCAAGCTTTAAGCTCGATCGGAATTTCAACCATTCAAAAACAGAAAGGAATAAAAATTATGACTATTTTCAACTTGGATCTTCAGCTTTTCGGCGCAGGCGACAAGGTGCTCGGCACCGATGGTGAGATCAACGCAAAGAACGGTGACGTTACCGCGTACGCCGAGGGAGAGGGAC
>CAZQLJ010000012.1:0-17790 GCA_964594085.1 uncultured Clostridium sp. | reverse complement strand
CATCGTCACCCTCCTTTCCCTTATGATAAGCACTTACGACATATATCTTTTATGATAAATAATTCTTTGAAATAATCAAAAAGTTTTTTATTTGTTTTTCGATTTCACCAATATCCAGATTGAGCGGTTTTCTTCTTCGTGCTTAAGAGGATAGTCTTTTTTATCCATTATCCAAGAAAATCCACTTTTTTCCTCAATCTCATTGTCATCAACATATTTATACTGAATGCAGTCATATTTACCCGATCTAAAAACTTCATCGACTTGATTGCGCCTGATATAAATTGCTTTACCATTCTCTATATTTCGAACGATCATCCATTTATACTTTTTGTTCCATAGTTCTTTGATTGATTTGGCACACTCGCCAAGCTGATTATTTTTTATTGCATCAATAAACTCTTTCTCAGTATATATTTCCGTAGGTATAAAGTATCTGATTGTAGATTGATGCTTTGTGTGAGAACTATGGCGAGACAGTTCGCTCACTCGATAGATTGTCCCTGACTTAACCTGAATATATACTCTGTTTTTTTTCAAATTTTCGGGATTTTCAGATATCTTAAAAAAGACCCTTGCATTGTCTTCAAGGATTTCTATATTTCCTTCATCATTTTTGCGAGCATTCGCATTAGGTAAATCATAGAGCCAAACGGTATTAATTGATAAATTAGCGTAAAATTCATTTCGTTCTTCAAAATCCCAATTAATGTATGAATGTTGAAATTCAATACATGTTTGAGTTTTATCATAAAATGCATCCGCAAACTTCCATTTATCTGTAGTAAGATTTTTTATACACTTTTCGATTGAGCAAAAATCAGATACATTCTCTTTCCATCTCCTGTGCCACTCGCTCTCTCTATATCTGCGCATGTTGGCAACGATTTTATATCTATCTGCTCGATCAGGAAATAGTTTTTTATATTCCTCGTATGAGTAATACAATCGAAAATAAGGTCCTCCATTGTTTTTTGCGCCCTTGACATACTGAACCTTAAATTCCTCATATTCTGCATCAATAAATTCTTCATGTCTGCTATACAATCCATTTTTTATATCTTCCGCAGAGACAAGCTGACGCCTCCCATCTTTGAATAAAACAGCATATTTCATAGTTTTAAACCTCTAATCCGAAATTGAATTATAAGCAAATATATTACAACCATTTTATTATAACATTTTCGCAAAGGATTGTCAATCACCGACTCAAAAATCCATCCCCCCACCCCGCAAAATTACCATAAATTTAGGGGTTACAATTTTCCGCGATCCGTATTATAATATAAATAAGAAGACATACGAAACCACCCGAAAGGATACGATCATGGAATTAATACTTATAAGCAACACCAAGCTGAAGATAATGCTTGACGAAAGCGATATGAAAAAATATCACATAGGCAACGAAAGCGACTGCGCCGACTCGGGCACGAGAAGAGCAATTCGCTCCCTGCTTGAAAGAGCGCGAGATCAAATCGGCTTCAACACCGAGGGCGAGGAGATCTTCGTCCAGCTCTACACCTCAAAGCGCGGCGGCTGTGAGCTGTTCGTAACCAAAAGCCAAATCAGCGAAGCTCTCACACCGATGGAAGAACGCCTCAAAAGCCCCGTCGCATCAAAAGAGTCTGCAGATCAGCAAAGAAGGAAAGCTCCGCGCCTGCCCGAAAAACATCATCCCGAGCTCCCCGCAAGCGACATTCCCACTCCCGCGACCGAAGAAAAAGCACTCACAAGAGAGCATAAATGCTCGCGCATAGCCTTTTCCTTCACCGCCGCCGAGGATCTTTTCGCAGTCTGCAGAATACTGCACCGTTCGGATATTCACCCCAAAAGCCGCGCCTTCGCCGACGACGAGGGCAATTATTATCTCTTACTGCTCGACGCAGGCATGTCGGCATATTCAAGATTTGATAAACTCACCTTCATTCTCGAATACGGCAAGCGCGAAAACCCCGATTGCCTTTCAAGCTACATAAACGAGCACGGCAAGATCATCTGCGAAGAAAAAGCCATCGAAACACTCTGCAATTATTGACGATAATTCACACAAAATGCAAAAAATTCGCTCCCGACCCTTGAAATCGGGAGCGATATTTGATATAATGGTAGCAAGTATATAGATTTTACGACAGATTATACATAAAACTCAAAAAGGACGGTAAAAATATATGGGATGGGACGACCTCAAAAAGAAATGCGCCGAATGTGAAAAATGCGCCCTGCACCAAACGAGAACCAACTGCGTTTTCGGCACGGGCAACGAAAATGCGACCCTTATGTTCATCGGCGAAGCGCCCGGCGAGCAGGAGGACCTTTCGGGCGTTCCCTTCGTCGGCCGCGCAGGACAGTTGCTCGATAAATTTCTCTGCGCCGTTGATATCAAGCGCGAGGACGTCTACATAGCCAATATCCTCAAATGCCGCCCGCCCAAGAACCGCGACCCCCTTCCCGAAGAGGAAGACGCTTGCATAGATTACCTTCGCGAGCAGGTCGCCCTCATCAACCCTAAGGTGATCGTGTGTCTCGGCAGAATATCCGCAATGAGACTCATCAAGCCCGACTTCAAGATCACCAAGGAGCACGGCACTTGGTTCAAAAAAGGCAACTACCTTATGACCGCAGTATATCACCCCGCGGCACTTCTCCGCGATCCTCGCAAAAAAGAGGATATGCTTGAGGATATGAAGAGGATAAAGGAAAAACTGTCGGAGGAATAACGCAATTTTATGGATTTCACCGCACTTAACGTCGTCATTTTAACCTTGTTTATCATTATGGCAGTAGGTTTTCTCTGCCGTAAGACAGGAATAATCGACGACCACGCATCCAAAAAAATGTCCAAGCTGATCTTAGCGATCGGTCAGCCCGCAATGCTCATATATTCGCTCTCAAGCGCCGAATATTCCGAAGAAAACGTGAAAATGGCAGGAGCAATGATAGTCATCGGCTTCATTTTCCACGCAATACTTGCGCTGATCGCTTACTTCGTCGCCCTTCCGTTTAAAAAGCTCCCCGACGACCGCAAGGTCACCGAATTTGCCCTGATTTTTGCCAACTGCGCGTTTATCGGATTCCCGATCTTTGAAGCGCTGATCCCCGGTAAAGGACTGTTCATGGCATCCTTCCTCGTCGTCAGCTTCAATATCCTGCTTTGGACTCTCGGACTTGGAATTTTTGCCCGAGGAAGAACCGACGTTAAAATAACGCTCAAAAAAGTCCTCGTAAATTTCGGCACGATCCCCTGCCTTATCGGATTTGTTCTGTTCTTGCTCAAAAACCCCACAATATCATTTGAAATACCCGAGTTTTTCACAAAAGCGGCGCAGTATCTTATGAATCTCTGCACCCCAATCTCCCTGCTAATCACAGGATCGCTGATCGCAGTTCAGAAGCCGAAAAAAATATTCGGCACCTGGCAGCTCTATTATTTCAATATAATTAAGCTCGTTGCTCTGCCGCTGCTCGTATGCGTGATAACCAAGCTGATAAACCTGCCCCAGCCTTACGCAATATTTCTGACCGCAGCGGCGGCTCTGCCGTCAGCATCCGCAACCACAATGATGGCGGAGACCTACGACGTCTCCCCGGGCTACGCGTCATTGACCGTCGGTACGTCGTCATTGCTCTCGATCCTCACGATCCCCCTAACCCTAACGATAGCGCAATATATATTCAGCCTATAAAACAAACCCGACAGATAAAAATCTGTCGGGTTTTATTCAAGCTTAAAAAACAACAATAGAATCGATCTTTTCCTTGCATTCTTCCCAACTGCCTTCGACAAAAGCATCCTTATAAAGTCTTATTGCAAGATTATTATTGAAAAAGATCATAACAACGTTGTTTTTGTCCTTGATTTTTTTGATATTATCGTATTTAAATCTGGTAACGGATGTATGATCGGTAATAATTATCTCATCATCGGCAAACTCCGTCGTGCGTGTCCATTCGCTAACACCGTACGTTTTTGAGAGCAGTTTGTATCTGTTTGACACAGCAAAGAATCTTGAAAACACAAGCTTAAATACAGAAAGTGCTAAAAACAAGATTGAGAGATACCAATGCACCCATTCTCCACCGATGGAAATAAGCAATATCAACATACCCAATCCAATCAATCCCACAATACACCACAAAACAAACAATATGATGTTTGCGGCACCGAACAAATGATATTCCTTTGCCCAAGACATCATCAATTCTTTAGTTATTTTATATTCGTTTTTCATATCAGAAATTCCTTATTTATTATAATCCGTATAATATATGATCTCGTCAGGCAGGTGAAGCCCGAGCTTTTCTCTTGCCACACGAATTATATAATCGTAATCCACAGGACAATCGATAAGATACTGAAGCTCCTCGATCTCAAGCTCAAGTGCCTCTTTTTCCTTCTCCAATGCTTCCTTTTCGCGCTGAAGCTCGTCATATTTCATAAGACCCGTAACGAACAATCCTATCGAAGAAATGATCAATACCGAAAGAAGCAATCTGAGTAACACCTTGGAAAACGGCGCCGAGAGTCCCTTTTTCACCGCACGTTCAAGGTTCTTTTACGAAATATCCGAAGCTGATCCTTCCGTCTCTTTTATATCCGTTCTTTCCGTCGACATAAACGAACTCGCCCTTTCCGCCGTCGTCCAAAGCAGAGGCTTCGACAACGTCAATTTCAGCGCACTTTTTCTTCTGCGCTCTCTTATCCTTTATTTTACCAACAATCCGACCAATTGTCAAGTGATATACGAAAATTAAACCTCTTCCCGCCAAAATAAACGGCTTTGTCAATATCCTCGCCACGCGCCGCATAGCTTTTTTGATAAAACCGACCACCGCCTCGCTGACCTTAAGCACCAATCTGCCTATCGAAAAATAATAAAGCAATGCCCCGACGATCAAGCCTAAATAAGTCAGCCCACGAAAAACTCCGCCACCAACTCCGTACATCAAAAGTATCGACGTGACTCCTACAACGATCCAAAACAAAATATCGGTCAAAAAAGTCACAATGTACGCCAATACGCTCACCGCCACCGACCTTTTGACGATCGGACGAGCGTATCTGACTCCGAAAAACATTTTAAACGCCCTGATAAAATCGTAAAACACGCCAAGAGCCACTCCCGCAAGGAAAGACTTAATCAGAAGCGCGAGCAAAACCCCCTGTGGAAGATCGATCATTTCCTCTTACCGAAAAGCCCTCTCTGGACCTTGGGAGAATTGTCAAAATAATATACCCCGTTGATCTTGCCGTCAATACTTACCTTCCCATCGGCTACGTTGAGTACGGTCACGTGTAGACCCTCTCCCTCAACAGCCATACTTCCACACGAAGTCTCCATAACGACCCCACCCTCGTCAAAATTGACTACGTCAAGCACGCCGCTGACGTCAATGCCGTTTCTCGAGTTTGACGAAAAAGCGTGGGCTCTATTCTCTATGATCTTATCGGACATAAAAAACCTCCGCACATATTTTGTACAAATATATGCGGAAGCTTCTCCGATTATTCAATTACTTCATAAAGCGAAGCGGCATCTGCCTTTGCCGTAAACTCTTTTACGTCAAGAACTCTGACCTTGAGAGTACGCTGACCGAAGCTTACCTCGATAACGTCGCCCTGCTTAACGTCGTAAGACGCCTTGGCAGGTCTGCCGTTTACCGTGACGTGCTCGGCATCGCAAGCGTCGTTGGCAACCGTCCTTCTCTTTATAATTCTTGAAACCTTCAGATATTTATCAAGTCGCATTAACCGTTAACTTTGTCCTTAAGGGTGCTGCCTGCGCTGAATGCAACGTACTTGGAAGCGGGGATCTGAACTACTTCACCGGTCTTGGGGTTTCTACCGGTTCTAGCTGCACGGGACTTAACCTCAAATCCGCCGAAACCGGTGATCTTGATGTCGCCGCCTGCTGCGAGAGTCTCTGCGATAACTTCGAGAACAGCGTTAACTGCCTCTGCTGCGTCCTTCTTTGTCATGCCTGCCTTCTGAGCAACTGCATCGGTGAGCTGTAATTTGTTCATAATGTAAACCTCTTTCTTTTTATTTATTTTTGTCGTTGGAAGCAGAACATAGGCAATATTACCATTTGAAACGGCATTCCAACCACTTTGTTTAGTTAATTATACCATACTTTAGATTTTTTTGCAAGAGCTTTTTTCAAAAAAATCACTATTTTTTTGTCAAAAAAGCCTTATCCCGCCTCATTTTTTGTGTTTTATCTCGTCCCAGACAGCGTCAAGCTCGCTCATAGTCAGATTTTCAACGCTTTCTCCTCGAGAATTTACAATTTTTTCCACTTTTTCGAAACGATCAATAAATTTATTTGTCGCACGCACCAAAGCCTCCTCGGAATCGGTATGTGCTTTTCTGGCAAGGCTTGTGACGGTCAATAAAAGGTCTCCGATCTCCTCGTCGATCTCTTCCTGATCACCGCCTGCCATCGCCGCCTTGACCTCCTCGATCTCCTCGTAAAGCTTGGCGATCACCTCATCTGCAGTACCGAAATCAAAGAACGAAGCCTTTTTGCCCACCTTTTGCGCGCGCATCAATGCAGGAAGCATCGGAGGAATAGCACGAAGCTTGTCGGTAAGCGTATCTCTGTGCTTTTCCTCGGTCTTTATCTTGTCCCAATTTGAAAGCACCTCGTCGCTGTTGCTTACCTGAACTTCACCAAAAACGTGAGGATGCCTATGAATAAGTTTTGCGCAAATATCATTCGTAACGTCGTAAATATCAAAAACACCCTGCTCCGCCTCTATCTGCGAGTGAAATGCGACCTGCAAAAGCACGTCTCCAAGCTCCTCGCGCAAGAGCACGGGATCCTCAGTGTCAATAGCCTCGATGACCTCGTAGGTCTCCTCGATAAAATCCTTTCTGATACTCTTGTGCGTCTGCTCGATATCCCAAGGACAGCCCCCGGGCGAGCGAAGCAGCTGCATTACCAAAACCAAGTCCTCAAATCCGTATCTTTCCTTGCTCACGAGATAATCTACGTTTTGCTGTCTTTCTTCCTGTGTCATTTTGTTATCCTCTTTATATAATTATTTATTTTTACCCGAACTCAACCTTCTTAATATCGGAGTCGCAGATATTTCCTCTTTTTTTACCACTTTAAATATAAAGATCAGCGGCAGATAAAGCAAAGCCGCGATCGCAATGCAAGCAAGCGTCAAAATAGCCCCTTCACCGACTCGGATAATTAAAGCGTTATATACGACTCTTGCCAAAACAACGGCAACAAATGATGCCAAAAACGGCATTAAAAAGACCGTACTCACCGACGGAGTCCTCGGCATCGCCTTTGAAATATAGTAAAAATTCACCGCATTTATAATGAGATCGCAAAAGAACGTGCTTATGGGCGCGCCCAGAATACCGACCTCGGCATTTCCTATCAAAAAATACGCCAATGCTATCTTGACAACCGATCCTACCGCCATAGAGATTATCGGAATGTAAGCCCTTGAATATGCCTGTAATATCGCGTTGCCGACCGTGATCAGACAAGATGCCGTGACCGAGAGCCCAAGCAGGACAAGAAGCGGAAAAGCCTCGGCTATCGCCTCGGTCTCGCCCGCAAAAACAAGCTCCAAAATCGGCTTTGCGAAGAGCGACAATCCGATCGCAATAGGCATAGATACTATACTAGTCAATTTTAAAGCATCGGAGACCACTCGTCCCTGCTCCGCGGCATCATTCATAGCCACCGCCCTCGATAAAGACGGTATCAAAGGCATAGCGACCGAAGCAATCAGCGCAGGTGCAAGACTGAAAAGCGGAAGCGCAAGCGTAGTATAGTTTCCGTAAACCGAAAACGCGACCTCGCTCTCGTACCCGAGATCCTGCAACCGCCTCAATATCATAGTCATATCTATGACCTTGGTCAAGCTGATCACCGCCGCCGAAAGCGTCACGGGTATAGCAGTTTTCATCAGCCGCCAAGCTATCCCTCGGTCATTTTCGTCACCCGCAGAGCACTCCGCATCGCCTTTTGCACCCGAAAACCTCTTGTTCAGCATCAGATACAAAGTCGAAACGGCAGTCCCAAGCGTCAGCCCGAGTACAGCAAATGCCGCAACTACGTCGATCGAATAACCAAGACGCAAAGCAACAAATGCAAAGATCAACCCCAATATCAGCTTTCCCAAGGACTCTATTACCTGTGATACAGCCGTAGGAACCATTCTTCCGTGCCCCTGAAAAAAACCGCGGTACGCACTCGATAAACAGATAAGAAAGACCGTCGGAGCAATAGCAAAAATGCAAAAAACAGTCTTGTCACTTCCAAGGAACTCGGAAAACGGACGCGCAAAGCCTATCATAATGGCACTGCCCACCACTCCGAGCAGCAAGAAAAGCCTCATAGCCACACGAAATATCTTCTCCGCCCCACCCTTTTCAGAAGATATCATTACCGACATCGCAACCGGCAGACCCGTGGTCGCAATGATGCAAAACAGAGTGTATATTTCGTAAGCCGAATTGAAATATCCCATGCCTTCGCTGCCCAATAGCTTAAGCATGGGAATTTTATATATAAGTCCGATTATTTTTACGATGACGGCGGATAGCGAGAGCACCAAAACTCCCGACATAAAACCGTTATCCCTGATCCTTTTACCCGAGCGTTTATCGTCCGTCACCGTAGCACCTCACTCAATCGAAGTAGTGAGAAATAACTCTCCGAGCCTCGCTCTTGAGCCTCTCCTCATCAATCGTAGTGTATGCGTGATCTTCGTAAAGTATGTTACCGTCACAAACGGTCATAAGTATGTTTTCTTCAGTCATAGCGTAGCAGACTGCCGACTCAAAGCTGTATGCGGGGATATTATTCATCGCGCTCATATCAACGAGCAACAGATCCGCCTTCATTCCCACCTTGATCTCTCCGCAATCCTCTCTGCCCTGTGCGATAGCACCGTTTTTAGTGGCAACCTTTATCATTTCTCCCGCGCAGGTCACCGAGGGATCAAGATCGTTACCCTTGTGTATCAGCGCGGCAAATTGCAGCTCGCGAAGAATACTCAAGCGGTTGTTGGATGCCGCACCGTCGGTGCCGAGAGTGACGTTGACTCCCGCATCCATCATCTTCTTAAAGGGCATTATTCCGCTGCCAAGCTTAAGGTTGCTGACGGGGTTGTGCGCAACGCTGACTCCCTTGCGAGCCATAAGCGCAATGTCCTCGTCGGTGACCCAAACGCAGTGCGCGGCGGTCAGCGGCACGTCGAGACAACCTGCACGGTCAAAGAACTCCGTGGGTGTGACTCCGTGACGCTCGATACAAGCGTCGTGCTCAGAGGCAGTCTCCGAGAGGTGTATCTGCAAGCCTGTTTTTCTTTCCTTGGCAAGCTCGGCAAGGTATCGGCAGCATTTTTCCACGTTAGTATATTCCGCGTGAAGCGACATGTCGATCTTTATTCTTCCGTCAGCCTTTCCGTGCCAACGATCGAACACTTCAATTCCCTCATTTATTCTCGAATCGTTCAAGATGTCTATGTCGGGATCAAAAGAAACTATAGAGCGCGACAGATTAGCCTTTATACCACTCTCCTCAACGGCTCTCGCGGTTTCGTCAAGGAAAAAGTACATATCCGAGAACGAGACCACACCGTTTCTTATCATCTCGGCAATAGCGACCATAGAGCCGTAATAAACACTCTCGCTCGTCAGCCTGTCCTCCGCAGGAAAGATCTTCTCGTTTAGCCATCTCTGTAAGGGCAGATCATCACCGTATCCTCTGAAAAGGGTCATCGCACTGTGGCAGTGCGTGTTATAAAACGCGGGAATAACGAGATTTCCGTTGCCCTCGATCACCCTGTCGGCTGACTCCTCGGGAAGCTCCCCGCCAATATAAGCGATCTTATCGCCCTTGACGAGAATGTTTACCGACGAGGCAAATCCGTAACTCTCCGTAAGATTAACGTTTTTAAAAAGTATGCTCATTATTTTAACGTCCTTAAATTATTTTAAACAAATTCATGGTACAAGGAATCGGGCGAGATAACAAAGCTCTCTATACCCACTATATCCTCAAGCAAACCAAGTATCTCAATGCTCTGTTTGTGGTGCTTGCTTCCCCACTCAATGCTCGGCAATATTCTGCGAAGATAAGGAGCGAGTACGTTTAACTCATATTCAAGTGTAGTGTCTATATTAACGTTACAGCGGTGAATATGGGGAAATATATTTTCCTCCTCATTACGTCTTACGCTATCCCACAAGGAAAGTGTAAAATCGGGAGAAGCACCGCGGAAATTTGCATCGCGCACAAGCCTGCGGCAGAGTCTTATAAAATTGGGCTCGAATTTCTTGCCTCCAACCTCAATGCCACTCTCGGGACGAACGCAGAGCACACGTCCACCGTGATTTTCTATGATAGAAAGCACGTCGGGATAAAGCACCTGAATGCCCTCGAAAAGCATTACGTCGTCCTCGTCGCAAACTATCTCCTCATAGCGAGATCTCTCTCCGCTTACGAAATCGAATATCGGCTTTTTGGCTCTTCCGCGTGAAAAAATCTCGTCGGTAAAGCTCGAAAGCAGATCTATGTCAAGCGTGTCCGGAGAATCGAAATCAAGCTCCTCGACCTTGGCATTCGCAAGCTCTTTTCTTGAAAAGGTATCCTTGAAGAAATCGTCCAATGAAACCGTAACGACCCTCTTTCCTCTGTCGTCAAAGTTACGGTGCAGCTTTTTTGCAGTCGTTGTTTTTCCCGAGCAGGTAGGACCTGTAAGACCCATTATCCTGCTGTCGTTCTTCTCTCCGCAAAATTCGCCAACGGCGGTATCAAGAAGCGTGTCGAATTCTCGGTCACATTTTTCTATAAACGTCTGGTCTATTTTACTGTGACCTGTTTTATACTGAATAGCATTTGCCATAAGCGTTCTCCTTATAAATTGTTTTTGAAAATACCCACAGGAGCCGCAAATTTATGAAATTTCTTACACAAGACCGTGCTTGATATAAAACTCACGCGCGGCGTTAAGCTTTTCCTCGGTCTTATCCTCGGCAAGATACTCGTAAGGGTATTTCTGATTGAAAAATCTTTCGATAGTCCGCTTGTTCTCTCCCGTCGGAGCAATATCGACAAACTTCGATACCGCACCCGCGCCTGCGGCGAATATCGAGTGAAGCTCCTCCATCATGTAAATATTGTAAAGACCCTTTTTACCGTCAAGGCAAAATCCCACGTTTTCGTAATTGCCCACAGTGTTCTTCTGGCGGTACATATAGTATGGCTGGTATCCCTCGTGCTGCGCCTTTATCTGCGAATAGTCGACGCATTTTCCAACGTCGCCTCCGCGCACCGAGTAAATGTGACTGAAATTCTTGAGCGCATCACTCGCTTTTTTTACACTGAAGGTGTGAACCGTGATATTTTCGGGGCGAAGCGAAACGATCTTATCGTAAGAAGCGGAAAAGCTTGCAAACTTATCCCCGGGCAGACCCGTGATAACGTCGGTATTTATGTTCGCAATTCCAGAATTGCGAGCAATATCGTAAGCTCTCAAAAAATCGTCGGCAGTATGGGAGCGACCGATGATACGCAAAACGTCGTCGTTGAGCGTCTGGGGATTAACGCTGATACGGTTGATACCGTGCGCCATGGCTACACGCATCTTTCCCTCGGTAATGGTGTCGGGTCTTCCGGCCTCCAGGGTATATTCTTCCACAGTCGAAACGTCGATATTCGCCTCGACCACAGATAAAAGCCAGGCAAGCTGAACCTCGTCAAGTATCGTGGGAGTGCCTCCGCCTATGTATATAGTCTTAACCGTAAGGCCAAGCTCCTTGATAGTATCAAAGGTCCTGTTTATCTCCTTGCCAAGCGCAACGAGATAATCGGGTATCGTCGAAAGCAGCTTTTTAGAAGTATATGAGACGAACGAGCAATACGCGCATCTCGTCGGGCAAAAAGGTATTGATATATATACACTGCAAGCCTTGGGCTCGACCTTTTGGACCAATTCAGCCTCGTTGAGAGCTACCTCCGTGGCAAGCGCCGCCTTTTTGGGAATAACGAAATAATCGTTGACTAAAGCCTTCTTGACTCTTGTCTTTGACATTCCGCTTGCAAAAAGCTCGGTCGCGACCTTCGAGGGACGAACACCGACAAGCATTCCCCAAGACGGCCTGTATCCTATGACCTCACTGCATACAGATAACACCGCATCTCCCACGGCGATCTTTTTGAGTCTATCATACGTAATATCCTCGCGAATAGGATAGACCTTTTCACAGTTCGCGAACTTTTCTTCAAGCGTCAATTCAGCGCATACCTTAACTCCCGTCTCCGTCTCCTCAAGAGAAAGCGTCAGCTCAGGAGACGCCACCTCGGGATCCGTCGGCACCTTGTCAGAAAATTTCTCCCCTGGGAAAAATATCATACAAAGAGTCTGAACGTAATACGCGTTTATATTTCCGCTTATGTTTAGTTTCATTTTCCTATTGTCCTTCCCTGCGGACTTTGTCCGCACGTTCCGTGTATTTTAAGTGTCACACGATAGCGAAGAATTCTCTTACGCCTTTTTCTTTTTGAGGACCTCGCTGTCCATAACTATGGTAACGGGTCCGTTATTTACGAGACTTACTTCCATATGTGCGCCGAACACTCCGCAACCAACGTGACGGAGCTCGGCAGCCATAAGTCCCTTAAAGTATTCGTATAGTCTGTTCGCCTCGGCAGGCGACGCCGACTCAAGATAATCGGGACGGTTGCCGTGCTTGTAGTTCGCCATCAAAGTAAATTGAGATATGACCAGCGCCTCCCCGTCGATATTTTTGACCGAAAGATTCATCTTGTCATTTTCATCGCTGAATATTCTCAAATTGCATATCTTGGTCGCGAGCAGGCTTGCGTCCTCCTCAGTGTCGCCATTCGCAACACCCAAAAGTATCATCAAGCCCTCCGCGCACTCTCCAACGACCTGACCGTCAACACTGACGCTCGCACTCTTTACTCTTTGCAATACCGCCTTCATTATCTACAGATCCTTTTGCTAAAAATTGAAATTTATCTCGATCCTTCGCGCCGCGCTCACGAAAATCCGCGCGCCACGCTCTCAACTCCGTTCAGCGAACGCAGTCTTGAGACGATCGAATCGTAATGCTCTATATTCTTGCAGCTTATCTTCAGGGTGATTATACATCTTCCCTTGTTGCGCTTCTGCGAATTGACCTGAAGAATAGATACCTTCATATCCGCCAAAGCGACCGCCACGTCGGCAAGCATACCCACTCTGTCCTCCGTGAAGAGCTGGAGCAATGCCTCGTAAACACTTCTCGATCCATCGCCCTGACCCTGCTGCTCCCAGTATGCAGCCTTCCAGCGATCCTTGTTCTCCTCGTTCTTCATGCCCTCAATAACGTTGGGGCAGTCCTTTTTGTGTATCGAGATACCGTAGCCCTTGGTAACGAAACCGACAACGTCATCACCGGGCAGAGGATTGCAGCACTTTGCAAACTTGACCTGACAACCAACCTCACCGTCAACGACTATGCCGCCGTTAGACTTAAGATTTTTGGGCTTCTGGCTCTTTTGAACCATCGTCTCCTCGGTAACGGGAGCAGGCTCGGTATTGACTACAGTGAGCTTGGATATCTCTTCCTTAAGCTTGTTGGAAAGCTTGTTAAGCGGAACTCCACCGTATCCTACGGTGTTGTAAAGATCGTCCGCGCTCGTAAATCCGATCCTTTGCGCGACCGTCGCGACCATCTCATTCTTGAGCTGATCCGAGATCTTAACGTTATATTTTTTGAATTCACCGTCAAGGATAGCACGACCAAGCACGATATTTTCAGGTCTTGATTCCTTTTTGAACCACTGTCTGATCTTTGATCTCGCTTCGCTCGTCTTAACTATGCTGAGCCAATCTCGGCTCGGTCCCTTGGTGCTCGACGACGTAAGGACCTCAACGATCTCACCGTTCTGCACCGTGCGATCGATAGGAACGATCATACCGTTGATCTTCGCACCTATCATCTTATTTCCAACCGCGGAGTGTATGGCATAAGCAAAGTCAATTACCGTAGCTCCTTGCGGCAGAGGAATTATATCTCCCTTGGGAGTAAACGCAAAGACCTCATCGTGAAGAATATCGGTCTTTATCGCGTCCATAAACTCATCGGGATCACGCGTTCCGTCCTCGGTCTCGATAAGACGAGAGATCCACTCGAGCTTCTTATCCATATCCTCCTTGGAGGATGCGCCCGACTTATATTTCCAATGCGCCGCGATACCGTATTCCGCAATATGATGCATCTCTCGGGTTCTTATCTGAACCTCAAAAGGAATACCCTCGCGTCCGATGACCGTGGTGTGCAGGGATCTGTACATATTTGGCTTAGGAGTTGAAATATAGTCCTTGAAGCGTCCGGGAAGCGAGTTGAACATCTCGTGAATGATACCAAGCGTAGCGTAGCACTCAAGCTCGGTGTTAACTATGACGCGCAACGCGTAAAAGTCATATATCTCGTCGAAGCTCTTGTTCTGGTTGTACATCTTCTTGTAGACGCTGTAAACCGTTTTAATTCTTCCCTCAAGGTAGAAATTGATTCCATTCTCATTGAGCTTATCGGAAATGATCGATCTGATATGCTCGATCAGATTAAGGCTCTTTCCGTATTTGCCCTCGATATCGTTTCTGACCTCGTTATAGCCAATCGGGTCAAGATGCTGAAGACTGAGATTTTCAAGCTCCTGCTTGATCTTCTGCATACCGAGTCGGTGAGCGAGAGGAGCGTATACGTGCATCGTTTCAAGCGCAGTAAGTCTTCTCTTGTGCTCCTTTTTCGCATCAAGAGTTCTCATATTGTGAAGTCTGTCGCAAAGCTTGATGAAAATAACTCTGACGTCCTTGGACATAGCAAGCAGCATTCTTCGAAGATTCTCGATGTGCTGCTCTTCCTTGTCCTCGATTTCAAAGTAAACAAGCTTTGTAAGACCGTCAACAAGCAGAGCCACCTCGGGTCCGAAAAGCTTTTGTATTTCCTTAAGATCAGTCTTGTCGGAGCAGTCCTCGACCGTGTCGTGAAGCAAAGCCGCACATATCGAGTCGGTATCAAGCTCAAGGCTTGCAACTATCTCCGCAACTGCCAAAGGATGCGAAATATACGGCTCACCGCTTGCGCGGAACTGCCCGACGTGAAGCATTGCCGCATAATCGTATGCTCTTTGAATTTTTTCAAGGTCGTAATTCTTTCCCGTGACCCTGAGCAGATCTATCAGCTTTTTGGCTGTAAAATCATTTGTTAGTACAGTGTTGTTGTCCATAAAGATCCCGTGCCTCCCCCACTGTTGCGGAGGAGCCCTATAATAAATTTTTCAAATTTATCTGTTCATACTTCAAGCACCGCATTGACTGCAAAGTCGCTTATAAGTCTCGGACAGCTCAATATTGGTTTTTGCGGCATTTTTGTACACTTCTACCGAAACGACCTCGCCCGATTCCTCGGAAACGCCGCAAACGTTTATATCTCCGAGAATCGAGATCGCAAAACGAAGCTTAGGATAGCTTACGTTGATGCGTGAATGTTCAAAAAGCTGTGAGCGAAGCATTCTGTAAGTAAACGAGGTGTGCCCACTCATATTTTCGCGCCTGAAGAAACGGTAAAGCTCGGCTATGTCGGCTCTTGAAGGCAGAATATCCTCATCACAGGAAAACTCCGCGCCGCCGAGTATCTCGTTGTACCTGTGGCGCTCGTGATCGTATTCGGTTTCACACTCGTCGGAAAGCTTTATATCCTGAATGACGAGCTGTACCGTAGATACTCCCCTGAATTCGTTTATATTCATCTGACAGATCAGATCGACCTTTTCCCCGGGATAAAACTCAATAGAAGAAGCAGGCATACCGAAGCAGACAGCCTGGAAACTGCGATTTCCCGAGCCTAAAAGCAGCTTCGAGTGCTTGCCCGCACCCATCGAAATGACCTTATTTAGCGTAAGTCCCTTGACAAGAAATACGGGAGTGGGGTTTGCGACTCCAAAAGGCTCCAATACAGCAAGCTCGTTAGCCAGTGAGAGCTCGATCTCATCGCTATGTATCTCGCAATCTACCTCATACTTAATGCAGGAAAGATCCTCGGTCAGATGATCTCTTGCGTATTCGTTGATCCTCTTTCTGAACTCGTCAAGATTACATCTCATAACAGAAAGTCCCGCCGCCAGCTCGTGACCGCCGAAGCGAACGAGAAGATCACGGCAGTAATCGAGCGCGTCGACAAGATTCATTCCCTTTATAGAACGACCCGATCCCTTTCCAACGTCGTCAAGACTGCTGTAACCGCGCGTCGCGCCGTCGAACGATATAAGTATCGAGGGCAGACCGTATTTTTCGGTAATTCGTGAAGAAACTATACCTATGATTCCCTGCTGCCAGGTGTCGTCATCGAGTACTATAACGCGATCGTTCTCGAAATCGTGCTTCTCCTCAATAGTCTTATATGCAGCCTCAGCAATAGCGTTCTCCTCTTTTTGTCTCCTGAGATTTATCTGGCAAAGCTCGTGTGCCTTCTCTGTAGCCTTTTCCGAATCCTCCTCAAGTAAAAGCTCGACCGCCTTTTCAGCGGAGCTGATCCTTCCCGCCGCATTTATTCTGGGTGCAAGCGCAAATCCGATAAATCCTGCACTCATCTTTTTCTTTTTGACCCTTTCGGGCTCACCCACAGCGGGACGAGTATTACCCGACGGCGCGCTTGCCGCCTCGATAAGTGCCGAAAGACCAATTCTTTCGGTTTCCGACAGCTCCGAAAGTCCGCTTTTGACTATTATTCTGTTTTCATCGATCAGGGGCATAACGTCGGCAACCGTACCGATAGCCGCAAGATCGGAATATTCTTTAAATACTCGCTCAATACAAGCGATCTTATCCTCATCAGGATGACGGCTGATCTCACAAGCACATATCAGCTTGAACACGACGCCAACACCTGCAAGCTCCTTGAAGGGATACTCGCAATCGGGTCTGTGAGGGTTGACTACCGCACAGGCAACGGGCAGCTCCGCGTGACACTCGTGGTGGTCTGTTATGACCATTTCGATTCCAAGCTCGCGAGCGTAATCAGCCTCCGTGTTCGCCGTAATACCCGTATCGACCGTTATAATAAGCTGTGTGCCCGACTTTTTCAGATTTTCAAGGGACATGATCGAAAGGCCGTACCCCTCCTTGCTTCTCGAGGGAATGTAATAATCAATATCCGCCCCCAAGGACTTCAGATAGAGGTATATCAAAGTAACCGACGTAACGCCATCCACGTCGTAATCGCCGTAGACCGTTATCTTCTCTCCTCTTTCAAGCGCCTCGTTTATACGGCGCACTGCCTTGTCCATATCCTTCATAAGATAGGGATCGTGAGCCCTTTCAACAGACGGAGATAAAAAGCTCTCGACCGACAAGGCGGTTCTGTATCCTCTGTTGTATATAAGCTTCGCCGCGACCTCGGATATGCCGTTTTCCGCCGCGATAGCCCCGATTGCTTTATCAACGTCACTATTTCCCGGCGTATACCTCAGCGACCAGACCTTCTTCTTTTCACTTAAATTCATTTTAACTCCAAAACTCTATATAACCAAAAATTATTTACAAATCGTAGCAGATTGCCGAAAACAAGGCTTTTCGGCAATCTGAAATCAAAAACTCGTGTTTTTATCAAATACACGTTAATCAAACGGTTTAAATCTTGAGGCGATAGCCATCGCCACCTTAACGCCGTCAACCGCGGCGCTCGTAATTCCACCGGCATATCCCGCACCCTCCCCACAGGGATAAATGCCCTTTACGGAAGAC
>CAZQLJ010000011.1:16235-17949 GCA_964594085.1 uncultured Clostridium sp. | reverse complement strand
GTTACCGTTGCAGGTATCGTTGTTGGTATCAACGCAAAGAGCGCAGGCAACACCAGAAACCACCTCTTCCTCGCTGACGTTGACGGCAAGGGCGGTTACTACTGCTACCAGCTCGACAAGGATCCTCTCGAGGAAGGCGTTGAACTTGGTATGATCGTAGCTGTTACTGCTCCCGTATCTCCCTACAGTGGAATGCAGGAGACCAAGGGCGGCGATTTCGTAATCGTTGATAAGACCATCAAGGAAATTCCCGTTCTTGATATCACAGAAATTTTCGCAGCAGGCGAGAGCCTCAAGAACTACGTAGGTCTCGTAGTAACAATTAAGGGTGTTACTATTACTGATCAGGTGCTTGGCGGAACCAGCGAGTACCTTAACTTCGAGCTTAACGGCCAGAAGGCATACGTAAGAACATACGTAACCGACTTCCCCACCACTCTTAAGGCAGAGGACAAGGCTACCATCGATGCAGCACACGCAGAAAACTTCGGCAACACTGCAAACGCTACCGGTATCCTCGTTCTTTACAGCGGCGCTCCCTACCTCATTCCCACCAGCACCGATTGCTTCTCTGACTACACCGTAGTTACTAAGACCGATGCTGAAAAGGTTGAGGCAGAAAAGGAAGGTCTTAAGCTTCCCGCATCCTACTCCTCCGACACAGTAGTTGATCTTGCTGCTAAGGGTCAGTACTATGATGACGTAGCTATCACCTGGGCACTCACAGAGGAAAATGCAGCAGCTACTCTTGCAGATGGCAAGCTCACCCTCGTTGTTCCCGATTCTGAAACTGTTGTAAAGCTTACCGCTACCATTACTTGCGGCGAAGTAACCGACACCAAGTCTTTCGAGATCAAGCTCTCCAAGTCCATAACCTCCATCAAGGATGCTATTGAGATCGGTGCAGCTAAGGATCACAACACATACACCGAAGAAAAGTACCTCATCGCAGGTATCATCAAGGACGTTTATCAGACAACGTACGGCAATATGCACATCGTTGACGAGCTTGGCAACGAGTTCACCGTTTACGGTACTTTCATTGAAGGTAAGAAGTACGGTGAGTTTGAAGGCGCTAAGCCTGTTGCAGGTGACTACGTAGTTGTTCTCGGTATTCTCGGTCAGTACAACGGAACCGCGCAGACGAAGAATGCGGACATCATATCCTTCACTACCCCCATCACCATTCCCGCAGCAAATGAGCTCGGAAACACTTTTGAAAAGGGCCAGTACACCGAAGATAAGAAGATCATCACCGGTGAGATCACTGAAATTCAAAACAGCAAGTACGGCAACGTAGTTATTAAGGATGCAGACGGCAACTCCATTCTCGTATACGGTCTTTACAGCTCCAACGGCGCTACCAGATACGACTCTATGGCAACTCAGCCCGCAGTTGGTGACATCATCACCGTTCTCGGTGTTATCGGTAAGTACAATGATCCTCAGATGAAGGACGGTTGGCTTATCGCTCATACCGTAGCACCCGAGGAAGACACTGAAGGCACCGAGGGTACTGAGGGTACTGAAGCAACTGACGCTCCCGAGGTTGACACACCCGAAGACACCAACGCTCCCGAAGGAACTGTTGCTCCCGAGGGCACCAATACTCCCGAGGTTGACACTCCCGAAAATCCCGGAGACGAGGCTACTGCTTATACTATGCAGATGGTTAAGACAGACAACGTTCCGCTTTACTTCAACGGCTCTACCG
>CAZQLJ010000011.1:0-16135 GCA_964594085.1 uncultured Clostridium sp. | reverse complement strand
TTGGAACTTACGGCGATTACACTACCTTCAGCGCATCTAACACCTATTACATTACAGGTGACAACGCAGCAAACATAGATGTTACGCAGTTTCCCGCAAGATTGGTAGAGGTTGCTGAATAATATTGCTTAAAAAACGAACACAGCTTCGTAAGTAAGTAAATAAGCAACACCACGAAAAAAGCCCCTTGATATAGTGAATTAAAGCACTATATCAAGGGGCAACTGTTTGTCAAAAGATCTTCGCGCTGAATCAAAGTCTTTATTGAGTTACTCCGAAGCACTTGACTTTGATGACAATATGATGTAAAATATAGATATCTTATCAAAAGAGGATATTATATGAATAAAGCAATTTGGCGTTTTACTGCGCTTATATTGATCATTTCCCTGCTTTGCGGCTGCACGCAGTTACCTTCTTGGAATGATGGACTGACCGAATCGACGTTCTCTTCACAGACAACTCAGCCCGAAGAGACCGCATCTTCACAGACAACTCAACCCGAAGAGACCGTTGCGGACACAACGCAGGAGGAATCTGACACCAATACAGACCAAGATGTAGCAAACAGCTACGAGGACGCGATCGAGCGCTCCAAAAACGGTATTTTATCAGGATCTTCTACTGTTCCCGATCAAGCACCTACCCTCTCCGAATATCAGCCCAAAAAGGACGGCTTGTTCGTACGAAACAGCGAGCCGTATTATCTCGACGAGAACACATACGTTGTTGTCGACGCATACGGCAACGAGGTTATGCAAATATATCGCGGAGGAGGATACATAACGCTTGAGGAGGTCGCAGCATACGTATATGCTTTTGGCGAAGTCCCCGCCAACTACGTTTCGAGTAAAAGAACTGATCCCGAGGACAGCATTTGGGGTGAATATCTCCGCCTCAACCACTCAAAATTCACAGGAAACACCCAAAAATATCCTTATGAGCCCGAGCTACCGCGTATCAGCGGTTGCGGCGGAGATCTGCAATATTGGGAAATAGACGTGGGAACCACAGGCACCGACTGCGACCCAGCTTACCGTCCCGTGCTGTACAACAACGGCTCAAAGATCACTCGCGGCGCGGCAAGAATCGTTTATACGTGGAACGACCTCAACAATAACGGAATCAACGACGGAAACGACGTGGTTTTCGTCTTTTATACCTACAACCACTATAACGACTTTCAGGAATATCTCAATTATTACGGCGGCTGGGGAGAAATGTTCGGAAACATCACGGGCGGTGGAGCTATCTCAAGCAAAACCGATTACAATCCCACCCCCTACGTGCCCGTATATATGGGAAGTCTTAAGGACGACGTTGCCAAGATCGAATACACAGTATTCGCTTGGGTAGACCGCCGCGCATTCGAGCTTCTTTTGACCGCATAAGCCGTAAAAAACACCGACGAACAATGGCGTGATACTCTTAACGGAGTATCACGCCATTGTTCGTCGGTGTTTTTTGTATCATAAATTCATATCTTTCAGCTTTTCATAAACTGCGAAATCAGTCTTATGCGCGGTGATTGGAGTGACCGATATCCAGCCGTTACAGATCGCGTTGATATCGCTATTCGGATTTGCTTCATCAGATGTCACGGGCGCTCCGACCTGAATATACATATCTTCCCCTCTGCACTCAAAAGCATCGGAGAAATACATACCTCCCTGATGAGTGACCTTGAATTCACTGCTTCCAAGTGGGATATTGATGTTATAGAGTCCATTCAGCTCAAAAAGACGGTTTTTGCTGATATATTCCCAAACCGCATCCAAGCGTTCTACCGAATCGTCAAAGCTTTGCGGATCGGTAGAGAGCGCCAAGCCCTTGAGTCCAAGTCTCGAGCCCTCCAAAATTGCCGCGACCGTGCCCGAATAAGATATATCGTGTCCAACGTTGAATCCGCGATTAATACCGGAAATGACAAGGTCATATTCCCTGCCAAGTCCTAAAACACCAAATCTCACGCAATCCGCAGGGGTAGAATCCATAGCGTAAGCCTCGATATCGCCGCCGATCAACACCTTTTTGATCTCAACGGCATTGCGTATCTCTATTCCCTGACTCTTGGCACTCTGCTCAACCTTTGGGGCGACGGTAACTACATCGCCAAGCTTTTGCGCCCATCTTACAAGACGGGGCAAAACGGGCGAGGATATGCCGTCGTCGTTTGTAATAAGTATTCTCATAGCCACCCCGTATTATTTGCCTTGTATTCGCCCAGTCTCTTGTCAGCCTCTTTCAAAAGCTTCTTTGCCTCGTCAATGCTGTAGACCGTAGCACCCGCCGCGCAGGCGTGTCCTCCGCCGTGATAGCGCTCTGCAAGCTCGCTGACCGTAACGAATCTTGAGCGCAGACGCACTCGGATCGAACCGTCGTCACTTTCAATGAAAGCTATCCAGATCAAGCTGTCCTTGATAGAGTCCATATAGGATACCGCCGTGCACGCTTGCTCGAACGTCAACCCAAATCTCTCCTGCATCGCACGGTTTACGTACATATACGCAACCTTGTTCTTGGTGAGCTTTATTTTTCCGTAAACGTAGCTCTTAAACTTCAGCTCCTCGAACGGATCAAGGTAAAGATTAGCATAAATGATATCGGTCTCTATGCCAACGTCAAGCATAATTCCCGCATAGCGCATGGTGTCACCTGAAACTGATCTGAACCTGAAACGTCCCGAATCGGTCACCATGCCCGTATAAATATACGTTGCCGCCTCCTTGCTGATCTTCAACTCGTCACGAAACGTGTCGTAAAACTTAGCGATCATCTCGCAAGCGGACGATCTCTCCTCCTCTACCCACATATAATCTCCGTAAGGAGCGATGTCGATATGGTGATCGATCTTGACCAACTCCTTGCAAAGAGCATACTTGGGATTGGATATGCGCTCAACCGTAGCGGTATCTATAACGATACCAAGAGCCTCCTTGTAAAAATCATCGTCTCTCGGCTCATCCTCTTCGCCAAGAAATGCCATATAATCGGAATAGTCGTTATTGAGCAAGCATATTTCCTTTTCGGGATACGTGAGCCTCAATATCTCGCGCAAGCCCTTGGTCGAGCCTACGGCGTCTCCATCGGGACGCTTATGACGAAAAATGATTATGCGATCGTATTCCTTGATCTTCTCAAGAATGACCTTCATCTTATCTAAATTCATATCTTCCCTCCGTAACGTCTTTAAGGTCAGACAGCATCTGCATAGCCTCATCGCGATCCTTCAGCGTTGCTCCGCTTGCCTTTGCGTGTCCGCCGCCACCGTACTTTGTAGCGATCGGATTGATGTTATGAGCGCTTGAGCGTATTTCTGTCAATACGCCATCCTCGGTCTCGGTAAAGTTGACCCATACCTCTACCCCGCGGATCTCTCCCATCGTGTTGACCATTCCGCGCGAAAGCGTGAAGCTGTCAGCCCCATATCCTGCCGCTTCCTCTCGGGTAGTGTATATGTACGCGACCTTGCCGCCCTCACAGATCTGAATTTTCAAGACAAACTGCGCGCGAAGCTTGATAAACTTAAAATCGTCGGTGTAAAGATTTCTGTATATATCCTCGGTGCTGAATTTTTGCTCCATAAGGAATGCCGCAAGCCTGAAGGTCTGCGAGGACGTGGAATCGTAACGGAATCTTCCCGAGTCGGTGATCATGCCCGTGTAAAGCGACTTTGCCGCAAGAGGACTCAACTCCCAGCCGCTTTCCATAGCAAAAGCCGCGATCATTCCGCAACAGCTTTCAAATGAGGTGTCGGTAACCTCGATCTCTGCTATCTCTTCGCAGAAAATGTGGTGATCTATACGCGCCACCTGATCTGCCAAAGTATATCTCTCATCGCTTATCAGCGCCTTTGCCGATGTATCCAGAATAATCGCAAGAGCGCCGCTGTAATCAGCATCGGAGACCTCGTCCATTACCGAATCCTCCATAAATCCAAAGCGCTCGGATGCGTCGCCCACACACAATACTCGCTTGTGAGGATAGTTATCTTTAATGAGATTCTTGAGACCAATCTGACTACCCAAAGCATCTCCGTCGGGCTTTTTATGTCGATGTATGATAACAGTATCGTGCGATTCGATACACTTTAATATCTGTTCAAACATAGTTTTCTCCTCTTATTCAAAGTATCCTCGATATTTCACCTGAAGCGTACTGTTCGGGAACATATACTGATACAGATCGATAAAATAGTCGTCGGTCATACTTGCGATATAGTCTATTACGATCTGATTCGGATCACTCGCCTCATAAGAAGTCGAGCGTTTGTAATGCACGGAATTCACGTAATCAATATGATGTGTGAAGATCGGCGAGGATCTGCGCTCATTTTTGAGATCATCAAGCAACTGATCGTATATCTCGCTCATCATAGGACGCACCGTAGCACCAAGATTAGCCATAGGTGCGGCATTATTATAGATCATTTGATAATTTTCACGCTTCGACTTTTGCAAAGCCTTAAAATGCTTGCTATCAAGCTTGATATACGGCTTTCCGTAACTGTTTTCAATAACGTTGACCACAAGATTATTTATGATCTCCGCATTTATCGACCCAATATCCTCATTAAAAAACATACCCTCGTCCGCAATCTTTGCACGCATAGCGTCCTGACGGTCCTTACCGAGATATGCAATTATATCGGCAAGTCGAACGACGGCAGCCTCTATCGTAGACGGCATCAGCGAAGCGTGAAATTCACTATCCGTGTAGCAGCGTTCGATCATTTTGTCGAACTCCACAAAGCTGTTTACGGGAACAGGATGATACTCCTCACACTCTATCTCACCATTGTGGCTGGCTATTCCGTTCAAGGTCTGCAGGCTGATATTGTACGGGAAAATTCCATCAAGCACCCGAACCGAATGCAGATTGTGAGCAAAAACACGTCCCGTGTGCGCCAGACTGAGCTCGTTCAAATAAGCTTCACCCGTATGAGCAAACGGCGGATGACCGATATCGTGACCCAAAGCGATAGCCTCTATAAGATCGAGATTGAGGTGCAGAGCCGCACCTATCGTTCTCGATATTCGGGAAACCAACTGAACGTGCAGACTTCTGCGCGTTATATCGTCGTTTTTACAAAGCGAAAAGACTTGGGTCTTGTCCGTATATCGATTATAATACGGACAGTGCATAATTTTATCAATATCATGAACAAACGTCGGGCGCCAGACAGTCGCGTTATCCTTCGCGATATTTTTTCTCCTTATTACAAAATCGTCCTTAAAGGAAACGTCGTTATATATACCCGTTTTTTTCGCCTCGGTTATCTGCTCTGTTATCTCTTGTGACAGAGTCTCGTATTTTGGCATAATGCCTCCTCCATTTTTATCTGAACTAACACACCATAATGACAAGCTTGCTTGTCTTTGCCTCAGGCTATGGTATCAATGAAAACTTATTCTGCCGTGTTTGACGCCGTAAGGCATTATAAAACACATTGCTTATTTTAATTATACCATACTTTTATAATATTTGCAAACACTTTTTGACTAAAGTCGGCAAAATCAGATCACATTAAAAAAACGTGATCCAATAACATAGAGTCGACTGTTCCTGATCCCGCCTGAAATTGCAAACAAAAGCCACCGCCGAGAGCTCCGAAGAGCCCTCGGCGGTGTTTTTGTACTAACTATTTAGCCGTGGAATTACTCCGACGTCTCTTCCCACTGTGCATAGAGCGTAACCTCATTTGTTCCGGATGCGTCAATGGGAGTGAAGTAGCCGCGATCCTCATAGAAGTCACCCGATCCGTCGGAAGCGGTATTCCAACCGACAAAGGTGTATCCTTCTCTTGTGAAGCTGTTTGCATTGATGGGAAGCTGACCTGCATACCGGTCTATAAGCTGATCATCCATACTTCCAATACCGCCGTTACTGTTAAATTTAATGGCGGTGTAGGCGCTGCTCCAGAAGGGCGAGAGGTCAAGAGTCGTTCCTTCGATAAAGTCCTCCGAACTGTGATAACCGTATACCAACGTCAGAGGCCATCCCGTGAGGATCGGGTACTGTCCGACACCGCCCGAGCCATCGTTGAATATCCAACCTGCCGCAACGTAGCCGCTTGAAGATACGAACGTTACGTCGGGTGCGGAGATCACACTTCCATAAGCGTAGGTGAACTCGGTTTGCTCGGCAGTGGTGCTTACGTCATAGTAGGACGCACCGGGGTGGTAGGAGACCGTTATAGTTATCGGTGTCCACTCTGCCGTAAGGGTCAGATCGGTTGCGGGCATGGTCTCGGAATAGCTTCCCCAACCTCCAAAGGTATAACCGGGGTATTCTTCCGCGGAGATCTTCGCAATCTCGTCTGCAACCGATGCTCCGTACTTGACCGAAACCACAATGTCATCAATCTCAAATCCGACTATCTCACCGTCAACAGCCTGCTTCATGCTTTCGCCCGCGAAATCAAAGATGAGATCATAGCTGTTTCTCGTGTAATAAAGCTTCAAAACAAGCGAGCTGTCGCTGACGATAACGCCTGCAGTAACGTTATTTTCATTCGAGCTATCAAAGCTAAAGCCTGCAATAGAGATCGCGGTTGCGGTTGCCGTCGAATTCTCGGGCCCACTGTATATTTCGGACTTGATCAACTCGAAACCGTTTCCGCTCAAGCTCTCTCCATAATATTCGACCTTGTAATCGGTAGCAACTCCCTCAGTCCACTGCGCATAGAGAGTAACACTTCCGCTTGCGGCAAGATTGGTTACCTGCTGCTGATCGAGGTAAACGACCTGACCGTCAGGCTCTGTGCTCCAACCCGCGAATACAAGTCCGCTGTTTTGGAAGGTGTTGGGACTGAGCGTGTAAGTTGTATCATAGATCATAGTCTGCTGATCCATACTTCCCTGTCCCGATCCCGAATTGAAGATCACAACGTAAGTATTGGCAGTCCAGACACCGTGATCATTCGCATTGAATGATGCGCCCGAGGTGCTCATAACTACGTCACCTATATTCCAGCTATCAAAGGTGTAGCCCTCACGAGTAGCAGTCAGATCCGAAGGCGCAGTCACGGTTGCACCAAACTTGACCGTAGTAGTATAAAGGAGTGTTGTGCCGTCGTGATCATACCACTTTGCATCGTAGCTGTTTCGTGTGTAGTAAAGCTTAAGAACGAGGATTTCATCCTCGGACACGACAGTACCCGATTCAACAGTGCCCGAAATAGTCTTGTCAAGGCTGAAGCCAACGAAGTCAACCGCCTGTGCGGTAACCGAGGCATTGACTCCCGCGCTTGCACTATCGGTCTGCTGTAATACGTAGCTTCCGTCAAGCCCTTCGAGATAATGCTCTGTGTGATAGGTGTAGGTGCCGTCAACCCAAAGAGCGACGAACACAAGAGGCTCATCAGACAAGACCACGTCGCCGCTTATCCAATAGGACGAATCAATAGGAGTCTTTGTTTCATCGCCTTTCAGATAAAGTCCCGCAAATTCATATCCTGTTTTTGAGAAGCCAAGGCCACTCTCGGTGAGATAGAAACCTTCACCGTACGTGTATCTCGAAGCGTGCATACCGGACATTCTGCCGCCATCGGTTTCGATCGTAATATTGTAACTCTTTCTTTCGTACTTGTAAACCACAACAGTTGATCCGTCGGGAGCAACAGTTACCGTACTAACGGTAGGAGAATTGAAACCAACGTAGCTTCTCACCTCGGGTGTAACGTCCGTGTCGGCTGTGCCAACAATTGTCTCTGTTTCAGAAAGAGATCCTTCGACATCATACTCGCCATTCAGATCCTCGCGAACGTGATAAACGGTATAGGGTATATCATCTCTGGGAGTGAAAACGGCACTGAAGAAAAGACTGTAATGAAGCACCTCGAAGGTGTCCCCTGCTTTGTAAATATTAGTATCTTCCACATAATTTGATTCCCAACCCACAAAGGTGTAGCCTTCTTTAGAAAGCTCCTTGAAGGTGATGATCTGACCACTCCAATAATACTCAAGCTCGCTATAATTCCACCATACCTGTTGATAGTTTCTCCTATAATATACGTTTATAGTAAGATCACCGCTATAATCGATATGATCCTTGGTGTAAAGAACGCCATCCGAGTCAAACACCTCAAAGGATTCGCGCCATGCGCCATCGAGCAACGTTTCATCCTCGGGTCTCATCGTAAGCAAATAAAGCTTATCGCCTACTGTTGCAGTGTGACGATCCCCACCGATAAACTCGAACTCGTGATTTGTATTTTCAAGGAAGTATCTTACACTATATTCGGTAGGAATGCCCTCCCAGATCGCGTAATATGTTACGTATTTGTCTTTAAATGCAGGCATTGTCTCGGGGAGCGACTCGATTATACCCGACGAACCGTCCTTGGAGGTCGACCAGCCCTTGAAGATGTATCCGGGGATGTAAAGGTCGCCGTAGTTACACTCGGGAAGAGCCTCGCCAAATTTAAGAGAGTAGTTTGCCGAACCGCCGTCATCGTAATGATCGGAATAATCGGTGTTGTTTACGTTAAAGGAAACACGATAGCTGTCACGCGTGTAATAAAGCTCAAGCACGCTTGTGCCGTCGCCCTTCACATAAACACCGTAATAAACGTATTTTTGGTTTTCCGTTTCGAATTCAAAGAGAACTGGAAGCTTTGCATAATCTAAAGAGAAACCGTCCTCGGAGTAGAGGATATAGTCGTTGAGCTCCGATATATATTTTGCACCGGGAGTTCCCGTTACTACCTCCTCCTTGATAAGCTCGTATTCACCGGACTCATCAAGCGGATCAAGATAATGCCTTATGGTAAGCGCAACGTCATTTCTGGGAGTCCAGACGGGATGGAGAGAGATATATGCGGCAGGCATCGTAACTCCCTCGAGATAATCTACTTCGCTGAGCAATTTTCCGTCATACTCGGGAAGTTCAGAGCATCTGATCATCCAACCTGCGAAATCGTACCCGGGTCGTGTAGTCGTAAGATTTCTGGGCAGACCACTGATGGCGCTTCCTTCAAGAACCGATATAGTTTTAAACGAAGTATAGTTAATCAGGTTTTCCTCCTCGTAATCGATCTCATTGAAGTATATATTTCTGTAAGGCTCAGTCTTTTTCCAGGAAACATTAAGAGTAATAGTCAAGGGCTGTGCCGAGAATACCGCGCTCTTCTTGTTATAGGTAAGAATGATCTGAGTATTGAGCTCAAGGTCGGTATAGTCCGGATTTACCGTTAAAATTCCTCTGGCAGAGTCGTATGTGAACTTATCCGGATTTGTGACCGTTACGTCAAAGCTACTGCGCGATGTGCGTACCGAAGTAGTTTTTCCGGTTGTCATATCCATAGACAGCATACGGAAATAGTAATCTCCTATTTCATGACTCCTACCCCCCATATTTATGTTATAACTGGAGGAAGCAGGTGCAACAATAGAGATCTGATTACCCGAATCCCAAAGTGGCCATTCCTCGTCAACAAGGTGAATAGTGAAGGATGCGAGATCCATTAAAACCCCGCCGAAGAGGTCCAGATCAAGATAAATTCCTATAACGGTATATATTCCTCCGCCCGCCTGAATATTGGGCTTAGCCATATTTCCGTTCCAGTCGTAGTGGAAGTAGAAGAATCCGTATAGATCGACGAAAACTCCAAGCTCAGCCATCGCGCCGAGATTGTCTATCTTTACACTGATAAGACCGACCGAGAAGGTAACTCTGACTCCCGCGCGGATTCCGAGATTACCCATTATAAAGAAATTGAAGTTGGAGTAAGGCGTCTGCTTGTCGATCACACTCGTGGTAGCCTTTCCGTCAAACAGTCTCATATTGAAGGAATACTGCTTTACGGTAAGGGCCTCGAAGCTGATTCCCATAGTCACATTGATCTTTGCTCTCAAAACAAGACTGACGTCCAGAACGTAATTTACCAGATGAGTTTTCGGATCAAGATATCCCTTTGCGTGATAAAGCTTAAGTGCCAGGATATCTACGTAATCCACTTCTCTTTCCAGCATAGCCGCGTATTCATTTGCAAGGGACATTCCATTCTTTCCCTCAAAGAATGACATATTTCCGTCCTTAAGCATATCGTTAAGTCGGGTTGCAATGCTGGATGCGGTAGAGTAAGCACCGCCGTCGGTATCTTCAACAAGCTCGTTCCAGATATATGACTTATCGCCCTTGGAGGTATGGATAGAAGCGATCGCACCGACTCCTGTGTAGGTTCCCATTTCGAAGCCTGCATCTACCACGACTTCGTCTATCCACCAAACTATATAAGCCCAGTTATCCCACTGAACGTCTACCGAAAATCTGGTGTTAAATGCTACTTCCTGCTCAAAGGTAACGTAAAGATCGAGATTGTAGCTCTCAACAACCTTAATTCCGTTCTCCACAAGCTCAAGTCCGATCGGAATGGTAACTCCAAACGCTACTCTGAGTCCCGTCGCCTTGTTTATCTGAGTTACCTTCTGAAGAGACGTCGATATCTCTGCCTTCACGGAAGGAGGATCAAATCTTAACTGCCAGCTGAGGTTGCCCGCCTCGATCTCGACGTCGAGATTCTTCACGTCGAGAAAATCCACTTGACTCGGGGTTACCTGATAGCTCTCACCCCATTGGATACGCTCTTGAATGCCCAGCATATTCTGCGCCATATACATAGCAGATTTTTCAGCGAATCCGCTGCCGAGTGCCTGCTGTGCCATACTGTTCTCAAGATTTTCAAGCTCGGAATCGGGCAGAGTCATATCAATGCCGTTGATCACGTAACTGTCAAGCGACTCCTGCATCTCCTCCGCAGTTACGTAAACAAAGGTGATCGTGGTGCTTTCATCACCACGTACGATCTGAGTGATCCTTGCATATTCTGCCTCGGTCGTCTCGCCAAGTATGCCATTATAAAGGACAATAAAATCGTCTACGTCAACGGTCGTCTTTGCATTCAGAATACTCTGATTTTCGAAGTATGTGAAATCAAGCAGACTGTTTTCAACGGTAACAGTGTCCTCGTTGTCATCGGTATCTGCATAATAAGGTATCGGAATGATGTCGGGAAGGAAGATTACATCCTTCGCCTTTGCGGAAACGTAAGAATATACGTATCCGTCTCTGGCGACGATTTCAATATAAGCCACATCACCGCTTTCTATGGTGCGGCCCTCCATATCGATCTCGCCGTCGTGGACAGCAACTATCTCACCGATCTCAAGCTCTCCTGCGTAGGTGAATGTTCCCGACGCGGCGTTGTTGACAAGAGAGACCTCTCCCGACTCGGTTACGCTGGCATAATAAAGACCGGCCGCCTCAGCCATTCCAAAGTCCTCAACAGATGAGAAATCAAGGAACGTGACCTGATCATCAACACGAAGCTTATCTACCTCTTCCCTATAAATGAAGATGTTGTAATAGCGGATCTCCTTGCGCTGAACTTCACCATCGTGGATAAACAGAACGTATTCGTCGTCACTCGGAACTCTGCCATCCGCCTCGATTCCTTTCTCGCGATCGATAGCGTAAAGCTGATAGGTCTTACCCTCCTTAAATCCGTTGGTAGGATTGATAGTATAGGTGCCGTCGCCGTTATCGCTGACGGTAAAGCTCTCCTCCTTGCTTCCCTCGGATACGGAAATAAGAGATATACCGCTTATTACAGCCTCTGCGCTCGGCGCCTTGACCGTTACGCGATAATCTTTCGTTACGTCAATCGCCGAAACGTAGTGAATAGATCCGTCTCCCGCTATCTCCTCCGCCTCGGATATCGGGCGCATACTGGGATACAGCGTCATATTCTTTGAAACCACGTCACTTGGGGTAGCGAGCATCGTCAGATCGCTGTCATAATACCAACCGGAGAAAACATAACCCTCTCTCGTAGGAGTTGGAAGTATGTATACAAGCTCTCCGGATGTTACTATCTGATCATTGGGATAAAACGTAGCCGCCTTATCCTCCTCTGTCATAGTATCGGGATAACCGAACTTTACCAGATAATAGTTATAATTTGTGATAACGTCGTTCTGAGAATTATCATTCGTCTGCTCGGTCGTCTCATCAGGCGTCCCATTATCACGACCGTTTTTGATCAAGCCGATGGTAGCAACCGCCGAGGTGAAAAGAAGCGCGGCTATAAGCACCCAAACCGCGACCTTTACCGAAGCCCTTTTGCGCGGCGCCTTCTTACCATTACCCTTCGGCTTTACAATATGCGGTGTTTTTCTGTCACTGTTACTATCGGATTTTTTACTATCACTATCCTTCTCGGGAATATTATTTCCCTCGGGGCTCTTTTTTCGCGCCTCGCACTTGCATATACCTATCAATTCCTCACCCTTACAAAAATGTGAACAAAGGTAACAGCTCTCACCCTCGCCGTCGCACTGAAAATGCTCGCAGGTATCCTGCATCTCGGTCGCGAAGGGATATCCTTCATCATTATATACGGGATCGCGAATAAAATCGGGATATATCGGAATAGGCTCGGCATACTTACTGTATTTATCCTTTTCCTCATAGTATCCGTAGTAGAGATCAAATTTCTTTCCGTCCAGCTCAACGCTTTTGAAAAAATCGCCTTCCTTGTGTTTATTAGACATATAAACCTCCATTTCACTGCCCAAGTCGGCACCAATATTTTTAATGAATTTTGTTCGTATGTAAAAAAGGTTGTTTAATTTTCAAAAGGAAGTAAATTCCTCCCCTTTTATCCTGCAACAAAAAATCAGCCATACCATATTTTACTAATAATAGTATAGCAGATTATTTTTTTGTTTTACACGTCTAAAGCGTATTTTTTTGTGCAAACTTTTTTGCACTGATTTTTGGATAATTGTGCAAAGATCAGCCCAAGCGAATTAAAGGATAAGAGGAAATTCCTTCGCGTCGACAAGTCCTGTCTTGTTAACTATTCGAGATATCTCATGCTTGACGGTGGATTCTGAAACGTGGAACATTTCGGCAATCTTTTTTGATTTAAAGCCGAATGCGGTCAGCTTTGCTATCTCGTGCTCACGCTGGGTGAGATTGGTCGCTATGTATTTCTGTCTTATCTGTCCAGATAGCCTCGCCCAGCCAACGCTGTAAACGGCATAAAGCGATCTCACAGCCGCGAGCGCTTCTTCGTCAACAAGGGCTATGCGTTCCTCAAGTAGACCGCCAAGGTGTCTGATATACTCTGTCAATATACCGTATAACTGATCCTTGACAGCGATAGCTACCGCCTTATCGATATGATCTATAGCGCTTTGTTTCTGTCCCGAATTATGATATGCAACAGCGCAGGACATCCGCAGATATATCTCGGGAATGACCGTTTTGTCGACCACTGCTTGAGAAATAAGCGGCTCTATCGCTTTGGGTATGACACGCATAAGCGAAAGTCCCGACATTCCCTCGACTTGAACCTGCCTTGATGCGACGTCAAAAGCAGACATATACAGATATTTAACGTAAAACACCTTGGCTGCAGGATGCGAATCTCCTGGCAACGCCTCAAAGTTTCCACTCATAAACCAATTTGGAAAATCCTTATTGTCATAAACCGAGCTATCGATGATCGCCAAAGCCAGCGACACTATCTCGCGGTCATGATCATCCTTACAAGGCGTATCGCATATATGCTTTTTTGCCTCTTTCCACAAAAAAATATCACCGCGCCATATTGCACAAAGCGAAAGAAGCATACCTCCACCAAGAACGGCGTAAAACCCCGAATGAGTGGACAAAAAATATCTTACCTGCTCGTAAACCTTTTCGATCTCACCGCGTCGATATGCGATCTGTGCCTGAAAAAGAGCGTACGCCTCGGGTTGATTTACAAGCATTTCCGCGCATTCATCGGCTCCGCCGGGGATGTTGTATAGATTTGTCATATCCAAAAAGGGACTTTTTCTCGGCATTGGAAGTATGGACTCCGTTTGTCTTCTTGCATTAGGCAAGACTGCGTCCTTGGGAATCTTCCATACGTGACCGAAGCGAATAACGCCCTTGATTCTTTCGTTGACACAGAGATATTGAACACGTCTGACCGAAACGCCCCATTTTTCAGCCGCCTCTTTTACAGTAATATATTCCATATTGACCTCTTTTTTGAGCTTTTAATCATTCGCTTCTGCGAATTTTCAAATTAACTTTGCATACGTTTCTGCGAACTTTCACTTTTATTATACATCTTTTCTTGAAAAAAGTCAATACGTCAAACGTTACGTTACTCTTTCCAAACAAAATTGTAATTTATCGACTCTCCCCCGTCGACCAATATGCTCTGCCCTGTACAGAATTTATTGACAACGGTCAAGAAGTATGTCCATTCTGCGATCTCCTCGGGTGTCGCCCATCTTTTCAGGGGAGTTTCTTCCATTATCTCCGCCCACAGCATAGGGGCGTTCATAACGCACTCGTTGAGGGGCGTAAGAACTCCTCCGGGGTCAAGACTGTTGCAGGTCGCCCCGAATTTTGCGACTCGCATAGCCACGTTTTTTGTGTAAGCCAAAACGCCGCCCTTGCTCGCGCAGTATTCGGGAAATTCCGCGCCCGTGTGCGCGCTCGCAGATCCGATGTTGAGTATTGACTTGATTCCCTCGCGAACACCGTATTTTTCGGTAATATGGATCAAAGCCTTGAGATTTATATCGATATCAGCCTCATTCTGCGTGCCCGCATTGTTGATAAGTATTTCAACGTCGTCAACCTCGGGCAGATTTTCATAATCGCGCACGTCGCAAACGTAATGGGTATATTTCTCGCACGCTATCGTGCCTTTCTGCCTATCAATGCCGATTACCTCGTGCCCTTTATTTAAGAAAGCCTCTGCTATCGCCTTTCCGATTCCCTGCGAGGTTCCCGTGATCAAAATTTTCATATCAGCTCTTTCTCCCTTCAATATGCTCCAGATATTCGCGTCCTACGTTATTCGCCCTCCACTTTTTAACAAGGCGGTATCCGAGGGGCGAGAAAACGATCTCCATTATCAGCTCCGCCACAGCACCCGTCAACGCGCAGGTAGCACACTGTAGCACTGTCCAATGAAATCCGTCCCAGAAAACAGGAGCAAATCCGACGAAGACGATGATCGAAAAAATAAAGTTATCCAAAAACTGTCCTATAAACGTCGAAATGTAGGACTGCATCGCAAAAGCAAGCTTGCCGTCGGGATTTTTTCTGAACGCCCTTCCGATCGCAAAATTCAGCATATTGTTGATGACCGCAGAGGACAAAAAAGCGATCGTGCTTCCAAGCAGAATAAACCACGTGCCACCGAAAATAGAGTTAAACGCGCTGTAATCGTCAGCATTTGACGGAATAGCACTCGCGACGAAAAATATAAGGCAGGTCAAAAGATTTATCATAGCCGCCAAGATAGATATCTTATTTGACGCCTTAGGGCCAAAATGCTTGGTGATAATGTCCATACACATGAACGACAGCCACGAGATCAGAATACCGCCGTCAAGCGCGATCCAATCGAGCTGTAAAAGCGTCTTGTTCGCGAGCAGATTCATACAAATAACGCTCACGACAAAAAGAGTAACGACCGTCGCGGGAATACACCGCAGTAAGATCGCCGTTTCCTCTTTTTCCTTCCGTAACCAATTCTTTATCTTGATCATTAATAATCTCCAAAAAACTATTATTCCTCTGATAATTATACCATATAATCATACTTTTTTCAACCCAAATTTGTTCAAACGCCGCCTTTTTCAAATAAAATTTGTTTTTTTATCCTTTTTCTCTTGCCCCAAAAGCGCTTGTGTGATATAATTAACCTTGTAAACACCCTACACGGAGGCATAATATGACGATCAGTGAAAGATTTTTAAAATACATTTCGTTCCCCACAATGTCGGACGAAAGCTCCGAAACCGTTCCCAGCACGCAAAAGCAGCTCATTTTCAGCCGTTATCTTGCCGAGGAATTGAGATCCCTCGGGCTTAAAGACGTCGAGCTTGACGACAAGGGCTACCTCTATGCAACCCTTCCCGCAAATACAGAAAGCAAGGTCACCGTAGGTCTTATAGCGCACGTCGATACCTCAGATGCCGTCAGCGACGGACCCATCAACACAAAAATCGTTAAATACGAGGGCAAAAAGATCTGCCTCAACGAAGAAAAGAATATCTGGCTTTCTCCCGATGAGTATCCCTCACTCAACAGATACGTCGGCAATAACCTCATAGTC
>CAZQLJ010000010.1:0-19007 GCA_964594085.1 uncultured Clostridium sp. | reverse complement strand
GTGTGTGAAAAGGAGTACGAACAAATCGTCCGTACTCCTTTTATTTTTTCGGCAGGCAAAACCTGCTTTATGGCAGGCAACCCTTACGAAGGTTTTTTTGTGTGTTATTGCTTTTTGTTGATACTTCTGTTGTACAAGCGCAAGAGGGTATAGCTTGTATAGCGGAGAATGAATACGGGGAGGATGCTGAGGATAAAGTTGACGGCTATAACGGGAACATATACGGAGGGGCTATTGCAGAATGGGATAAACACGATGAGAACGCCGAGTAGGGCGTTAGCTATATGAATTATAACTCCGTAATTTGCTTCGATTATGAAGCGCTCGAGATATACGGGGTCGCTTTCGCTTTTGAGCTCGTTCTTGTGGAAGCTTGTAAATCCTCCAAGCTCGGGGACCTTATCCTTCCACGCTTTGATCTTTAATTTGTTATAAAAGTTTTTTTCTTTCTTCGATACTGTGAAGATGCGGCGGTTTGGCCGATACCACGATTTTGGCGTGAGTCGGCGCAATATGAGTGCCGAGATTCCGTCGATGGCAAATGCGGCGACCGCGCCGATACAGACGGCGCCTGCTGTCGTGATCAGATTTTCAACGGTGAAGGGAACGAAGAACAAGAGATTTATAAAAACAGTGATTATTATTGAGATAAAGATTGCTATCAGGTAGTACATACGTCAAATTCAACCTCGGTGGTGTATTCAAGCTTTTTGCCGTAAAAGCTTTCGTAGGTTTCCTTCCACAAGCGATAATTTTCGCGGCAGATTCGCTCGGTGTCCTCGCGCACTGTCAGATTTTCGTCAGGGAAGATGGGCGGGAGAATATGGACTGTGTAGGCTTGGACAGGGAGTCCCTCTGCGTTAATTTTTTCAGTGTCCTCAAGTGTGATGAAGATCGGCAGGACGGGGACTTTTTCCTTCACGGCAAGCCTGAAGCTGCCGAGCTTTAACGGACGGGGCTTTTTATAGTCATGCCACATGCCCTGCTCGGGATAGATCAGCACCTTTTCGCCGCGCTCAAAAAGGATATGAAGTGCCGCAAAAAGCTCCTTCATACAAGCGAGCGTGGACGAAAGTGGCAGGGTGTTACAATGGCGGAAAAGATAGCCGTAGAGTCCCGGGAACGAGGTGTAGTTACCCTCGCGGATGATCTTGTAAAGGTCTCTTTTGCCAAGCGATTGGGCAAGCGCTTTATAGACGGCATAGTTATCAAAAACGCTGAAATGATTGCAGGTGACGAGGGTGCCCATATCTGCGACGGCTTTGAGATTTTCTTGACCGCGTATTTCCTTGAGCACGACGTCGCCGTTTTTTATCATTTTTTCAAAGTGGTTTTGTCCGATCTTGTTTGCGATCTTTGAGGCGATTTTGGTCGACAATTTTTTACAGCTATAGTCGACCTCACCCGGCTTTAGCGGTCGGGTGGGTGGATCGTCGTTTATGTCGCGGTCGAAATAGCCTTTTTTTTCATATTCGGCTATTTTTTCGAGCCTTTTTTGTGCTTCGGGTGATATTGGCATCTTACACCTCTGCAAAGAGCAGGTCTTCGGTCGAAAGGGTAGTTTCCCCGAGAGATTCGACCTCCGAGATCGCGAGGTTTACAAGTCCCTCGTACTGCATGTGGTCGCGCAGCTTTTCCTCGGCGGTATAGGTTGCCTTCTGGTTAAGGAGATCTGCGTAGAAGTGGGTGTTTTCGGCATACTTCCAGAAAAGCTCGGCATAGGGAATGTTGTCGTATCTCCAGGGCTTAAAGTTTATCTTGTAGTGCGCAATTTTGGGGATCATGCGACGGTTTGAGTCGGGCATGGGGGTTTTGTTCCACTTGGTCGCGAGCAGGGTGGTCTTGCGGTAGCAGATCACGTTGAGATAATCCTGATCCTGTGCGACGCGATAGGTTCTTTTGCCGAGAAGGTCGGCGAATTGCTCCTCTATTTTTATTTCTCTCATTTGGGCGAGGTTAAGGGTGAGGATTCCCGCGTTGAAATACTCGTTTCTCGGTATGCCGAGGACTTTCTCGGAATATTGTGCAAACACCTCGATGTCGGTTATCACTTCATCGGGCACTGCCGCTACGAGATTTTTACCGAGAGGTGCGTGGTAGAGCTTGGCGATGTCGTCGGTGATGACTATGTCGCAGTCGAGATAAACTCCGCGGTCGTACTCGGGGAACATTTCGGGCACGAAGAAGCGGTAGTAGGTCGCCTTGGTGTAGTAGTCACGCATGTGGAGTCTCTCACAGATGCCGCGAAGCTTATCGGCGACGCTATAAAAGTCAAGCTTGACGTTTTCGGTCTGCATATCGCAGAGGATCTTTTTGTTTTCATCGCTCAGAGTGTCGATGAGGACGTGAATTCTATAGTCATATTTCGCGGAACTGTTCGCTATGAGGGAATTGAGGGCTACGCACAAAAAAGGCACGTAATTATCGTCGGTTGCGAAAAATATCGGAATCAGTTCTTTCGTTTTTTTCTTGTCGTTCATAATCGTTGATCCTTTCCTAAATCGAATTTATCGTTAAAATGTGAAGTCCATAAAACGCAGCAATGCGGCTGCCGATATCGGCGCCGCGCTTTCTGTATATTATAATATTCCGTTTTTGCGGTGGAGTCAAGGAACTGATCGGTTGGGAGAGTCTACGGTTGGAATATCGCGACTCTACTGTGGGTAAAATTGCGGTTCTACTGTCGGTAGAGGAGACTTGTTTCCTTGTGGGAAAAGGACTTTTAACATAATATGGAAAAGGAGACGACTTGAATTTGAGATGGATGTGATTTCAAAATTGACGGATTTTGAAAAATAATTTATCCTCATTTTGCCATACATTTTTTAAAATTGTGTGCGACATAATAACATCAGAGATGCAAAGCAGGTCGATCTCACGAGATGATTTGGTCTGACGCAGGATAATGAAAATTTTGCGCCGCAAGTCACCCTCGGTCATCGCAGGGCTTGCGGTGCAGCTCGATTCAATATAGATTTTATTATTAGATATTTTTTCGCGTGTGCGGAAAATCATAAGGAGAATTAATATGGCAAACAAGAATGCTAAGAAGGCTCTTGAACAGTTCAAGATGCAGGCAGCAAGCGAAGTAGGCGTAAATCTTAACCAGGGTTACAACGGTGACCTTACCTCCCGTCAGGCAGGTTCCATCGGCGGTCAGATGGTTAAGAAGATGATCGAGTCCTACGAGAACTCTCTTCAGAACGGTACTGCTAGATAAGTTTGATCACTCTGATCTGATCTTTCGATAAGAAAAGCCTCCGCGTCATCGGCGCGGAGGCTTGTTTGTATTTGATTTTAGACAGTTTCGGGTTCGGGGGTGTCGTCTTGGGATTCTTCGATATACTCTCTCTTTTTGGTGGGCATAAGCAGAGCTCCGAGGAGTGCGATGAGGAGCAGGATCGTGACTCCAAGACCGCCTTCAAGTCCGAAGTCGCCGCCGTGGAGAATTGCACCGACGTTTGACTGCGTGCTTGTGAATACCGAGTCGAATTTTACAATTCCACTCACATTGAATCCGAAGACGTTACCCTGGCAGAAGTTCCACGCGGCATGGATAGCGCCGACTGCCCATATACTGCCTCGCTTAAGCATAAATACGCCTGCGAATACTCCGAACAGGAAGATGTTAATAAATGCGATAAAGCTGAAGCTCGAGTTGCCAAGGTGGAAGACAGCGAAGAAGGTCGCGCTTATGAGGATCGCGGGCCAAATCTTTAATTTGCGGGCAAGCGAGGTCATCAGATATCCGCGGAAGAGCGCTTCCTCTGCCATTCCCTGAATCAGAAAGGCGAGAAGGAACAAGCCTATCATAAGATAATCTGCGTTTTCGGTAAGGGTCAAGGTTACGCTGCCCGTGGCGATGCAGGCTATGAGAGGAAGTGTGATCATAACTGCTCCGATGACGATACCCATCAGGTATTCGGGCACGCATCCGCGCGAGGTGAAGCCGAGGGTGTATGCCTTCCTTTTTTCGAAAAGCTTACAGTAGAGCAGGGCGGCAACGATCATAAACGCCGTTGACGCGAGGATGAGGACATAGTACAATGGCGGCAGATTGTTCATAAAGTTGAGCGCGTATTCTGTTATCGCGTCGGGATCGAAGGTCTCTGCCATAATGAGATCGTAGTACGCGGGATCGGTCATCATAGCGATCATTGTATATAAAAATGAAACGATGCTTTGCGGCACTTGGGCGATAAGCGACACGAGAAGAAAGATCAGAATATCGAGAGTAAACGGCTTCGATCTTTTTTCGAGAGGCAGGCTCATTTGCGCGCCTGCGAGCATTCTCGTCAAACCGATATGATATAGCATAAACACACCTCTTTTTTATTGATTATTTTCAGTATAGCACTCAAATATTAAATTTTCAATAATTTTTTATTAAAAGGTGACAAATATGAGTTTTTATGGTATAATTAATTATGGCGCGTTTGTCGTGCCGACTTGATTTTTCGTTAATTGCGAGGTATTACTATGAAAAAAACTATATTGAGACAGTATGCAAAGATGCTTGTCAAGTGCGGAATCGCAGTCAAAAAGGGTGACGTAGTCATCATCAATGCGGGACTTGATCAGCCCGAATTCGTAAAGCTCGTGGTTGAGGAGTGCTATCGCGCAAAGGCGGCGAAAGTTATGGTCGATTGGTCCTATATGCCCCTGACTAAGCTCAACGTCAACCACATGAGTGTTAAGCTGCTCGGCACGGTCGAGGCGTTTGAAGAGGAGAAGCTCAAGTACAGACTTGAAAAGAATCCTGCGATGCTTTATCTTGTAAGCGACGATCCCGACGGACTCAAGGGCATCAATCAGAAGAAGTTTGCAGAGGCTATGATGGCGAAGCAGAAGGTCGTCAAGCCATACAGAGACCAGATGGACAACAAGTACAAGTGGTGTATCGCGGCGGTTCCCGGCGAGGCTTGGGCGAAGAAGATCTTCCCCGGAGAGCGCAAGTCGGTTGCTATTGAAAAGCTTTGGAATGCGATCCTTTACACCTCCCGCGTTATCGACAAGGACGGCAATATGCTCGACGCGGTCGGCGAGTGGGACAAGCACAACGAGAGCTTCGGACGTCGCTGTAAGATCCTCAACGAGCAGGGACTTGTTGAGCTTCGCTACAAATCGGCAAACGGAACCGATCTTAAGGTTGGTCTTATGGATGAGGGCAGCTTCCTTGGCGGCGGTGAGCACACGCTGGGTGGCGAATATTTCAATCCCAACGTGCCTACCGAGGAGATATTTACCACTCCCAAGGCAGGCGTTGCCGAGGGTATCGTTTATTCCTCTATGCCGCTTTCCTGGAGAGGCGAGATCATAGATAATTTCAGTATGAGATTCGAGAACGGTCGCGTTGTCGAGGTGCATGCGGAGAAGAATGAAGAGTTGCTCAAGACCATGGTCGGCGTGGACGAGGGAGCTTCTATGCTTGGAGAATGCGCTTTCGTGCCTTACAACTCGCCTATTCGTGAGAGTGGTATTATGTTCTACGAGACCTTATTTGATGAAAACGCGGCTTGTCATTTCGCAGTTGGTGAGGGCTTTACGAACACGGTCGTTGACTATCAGAAGTATACCAAGGAAGAAATGCACGCTATGGGCGTCAACGACTCTGCGCTTCACGTTGACTTTATGATCGGAACGGCTGATCTTTCGATCGTTGGAATAAGAAAGGACGGAAGCGAGTTCGTTATCTTTGAAAACGGTCTTTGGGCGTTTTAATTTTTGATTATTAAATCTTATCGAAAGGAGGCTTCACGATGCCGAGAAGACCGAAGCCGAAAAACACTCTTTCGGCAGGCGAAAGAGTTGCGCTTTTTGAGGCGGAGCAACAAGAAAAACAAAAAAGACTTTCGTCGGGCAAGGACGGTGTGACGATTGCCTCTGAGGGTGAGAAAAATGCGCCTGCAAGGGACGAAGCGGTTGCGAAAAAAACGGTGCAGAAAAAACTGCCGAAGCCCCAGCACGCGACCGTGAGGGTCGACTTTGCGATACCTGTGGGCGAGGTGAAGCCGATGCATTCTACGTGCAACGGACCGAGATCCTACGGGGCGGACATTTCGGGTATTTTTAAGGAGATCGGAGTTCCGTTCGTGCGTTTTGACTGCACTGATACGGCTATGTCCGCGCGCGCAGTCGATATTTCGAGAGTTTTTAAGAATTTTGATGCCGATCCTTCCGATGAAAGCTGTTACGACTTTGAGTGCACCGATGCTTACGTTGAGGCAGCGCTTTTGTCGGGCGCGAAGGTGATATTCAGGCTTGGAGAGAGCAGAGATATGCTTGAGCCTGAAAGAAAATTGCCTCATATTGAGGATCCCGACGTGCTGGCACGAGTATGCGTGAATATTATCCGTCATTACAACGACGGATGGGCGCGCGGATACTATCACGGTATTGAATATTTTGAGCTTGGTGGACTCGGTGGATCGGACGGCGGATTTGACAGATACCGACACGTTGCTAACTCTATCAAGCTTTACGATGAGAATATCAAGGTCGGCGGGCTGAGTTTTGATGGATTTGGCGCTTCGGCAAAGGCATTTTTGAAATATTGCAGGAAAAACCGCGCACCGCTTGATTTTGTGACGGTCGATTGCTTTGCATCCGATCCCGAGCTTGTTGGCGTTGAGGCGGAGAAGCTTGTTGCGCTTGCGCGCGAGCTGGGATTTGGCGAGCTCGAAATAATTGTCGGCAAGTGGAGCTATATTGATTCCGACGCTTTGTCGGGGATGTCGCTTGAAAAGGCACTTGTGGGATCTGCCGACGGCGGAGAGATACGGAGAAGGATCTTTGAATCGCAGAGGTCGGTGAAGGGTGCGGCGTTTGCTATGGCTTTATTGCTTCGATTGTCGCGAATTGACGGGATAAAAACCGCTTGCTTTTACGATGCGCAGCCGACGGTGTCTCCGTTTTGCGCTTTGACCGACCGATTCGGTGCTCCCGAAAAGCCGTTTTACTCACTCAAGGCTTACTCGGAGCTATATCGCGCGAAAAACGCGGTGCTTTGCGAGAGCGAGCAGATCGAGGGCTTTTTACATACGGGAATTTATGCCGATGCGGCGGTTTCGGACAATGGTGAGGCGGTCGTTGTGCTTTCTTCGTTCGGCGGCTGCGGAGTTATTGATCTGAGGCTTGACAATATTTCCGACGAGCTGTACAATGCCGATATTTATATGCTTGACGGTGTGAAGAATCTGACGCTTTGCGATTCGGTGCCGATATCGGGTATGAGAAAAAGGCTTTTGCTCAACGTCAGTGAGTTTGGCGTTGTGATGGTTAAGTTGCACTGATATAAAAAAGGAGTCTGCGGTGTGCAGACTCCTTTTTGCGTGAACTTGTTAATCTATGTCTTCTTTCACGGTTTCGGGGGGATTGATGAGGGTTGCGGGGTTTTCCATGTACTTCTTGAAGGCTCTGAATGCGGTGGCATACTGGAAGCCGTCGCAGGTGCGCTCGTCCGTTACGACCTTGAGGTCAACTACTTTTTTTGTGGTGATGTTGCCGTTTTTGTCGAGCTCGTAGACCTTGCGCTTCGTGCCGTAGGAAATGAACACGGGAAGGTTTCCGAGATTGTATAGGTGGTGATATATCGGCTTGATTCCGAGAGATCCCATGCTCGTGATTATCATCGAGCCCCAGAATGGAAGGCTTTCGGTGAGGACCTTGGGACACCAGCCAAAATAATCAAGCGCTTTTACTACACTTACTGCTGCTCTGAAAAGAAAACGGGGAAGCTTGGAGAAGGCGTTTGCGATGCCGTCTGTTTCGTTCTTTGTGGTGGTAGCCTTGATGACCTGCTCGTTAAATCTCTCGTATACGTCAAAAACCGTGTCGCGAGGATCGAAAGTGACGTTGATAGACGTTTCGGGAGCATCCATACTCATTGCCTTCTTTACGACCATGAGAACCTCGATCTTGTGGCGGGCGAAAATTCTTTGTCCGCTTACGAAACGGTTAAGATAAGGATACTGCGAGATCGTGCGTACGTATGCGGCAAGGATAACGTGGAGGAGCGAAAAGCCCTCGTTGCCTGCCATAAGCTGCTCGCGGACGAATTCGTCTGCCTTGTCGATGTTTACCTCCTCGGCAAACTGGTTGCAGGCGTCGTTTCTGTCCTTCATAACAAAGGGGGTTGCGACGTGGAGCCCGTCAAGCGTGCGGAGCTTTCTTCCGTCGCGGCGGTCGCCGAATCTGCGCTTTCTTACTTTATATGCGGGAGTGCCGTAGGTCTTGGGCCCTTTGGGGGCATCCACCTCGGTAGAGATGTTATTCTGAACTTCGGTTGTCATATTGTCGACTCCTTTAATCTGTATTACAAAGTTATGTTAACATTATATTACATTTGTGAACAAATGTCAATAGAATTGCGAAAAATAATTGAATTGGTATATTTTGGTCGATTTTTGACAAATGACAGGAATTTTTTCAAGACTGCTTGATTTTTATCACGAAAGGTGATATACTGATTACGTCAATAAATTTTCAGAGGTGCTCAATGAAACACGTTTACATATATACCGACGGCGCTTGCCGCGGAAATCCCGGACGCGGAGGCTGGGGGGCTGTCCTTGTATACGAGGGCAGAGAAAAGGAGCTTTCGGGCGGAGAAACGATGACCACCAACAACCGAATGGAGCTTTCTGCCGTTATAGCGGCACTTTCGGCGCTCAAGGAGCCTTGCGAGGTCACTTTGACTACCGATTCTCAATACGTGGTGAATGCTATCGAGAAGGGCTGGCTTGAGTCGTGGAGGCACAACAGGTGGAGAAAGAGCGACAAGAGCGCGGTACTCAACGTCGATCTTTGGGAGCAGCTGGTTGTACTTTTAGAGAAGCACGAGGTATCCTTCGTTTGGGTCAAGGGCCATAACGGTCACTTTTACAACGAGCGTTGCGACGCGCTTGCTACTGCCTTTGCAGACAGCTTTGAACAATAATGAATAAAGCCTTTTCCTTTGTGGAGAAGGCTTTTTGACTTATGTTGATTTTGCGTGGCTTGAGATACCAAAAAACAGGATATAAAATAGATATTGTAAAAAACAAAAAGTCTATTGACAAAAGATTTTTCGTATGATATAATATGAAAATAGAGTATCGTTAAAATGCGCTTGTTGTGTTCTCATACTGCTTTGCGCTAGTTTTATAAATTTCGGAGTTTAAAATGAACGAAAATAAAAATGAAGGAAAAGAGCTCTATGAAGTAGATGCACTGCAAATAGTGAAGATGCTTCTGAAGCGTTGGTGGGTGGTTGCCATCTCGGCGGTCGTTTTTGCTGTGGCTGTTTTTGGATATGCACAGCATACTACCGTGCCGACGTATAGATCTACCGCCACTCTGCTTATCAATGGAGATAGCTCTGTGGGCTCTGTATATCAGCAGATTCTCGTGGGACAGTATCAGTCCAACGATTATCCTTATATTCTGAAGGCTAACGACACGTTGAACGAAGCAGTCGATTTCCTTAATGATTACGATTTTGAGGAAAACGGAGGAGTTCCGTACAGAACCTACTCTGCAGGTGTGCTTTCGGGCATGGTCTCGTTTGAGGTAGTGGAGGATTCCCGTATTTTCCGTATAACTGTTACCAGCGTTGATCCCGAAGAAGCCAGAATCGTGGCAGAAATGGTGTCAAAGGTGTTTATTGAACGCGCTGAATACATAACGAGTGCTGACGTTGCAGTTGTTGACAGTCCTATCGTTCCCCAGGGTGCTGTTTCTGCCGGTTACGGTAGAAAAACCACACTCGGATTTCTTGTTGGATTAGTTCTTGGCGCAGCCCTTGTTATTGTTTCCGGACTTATGAACGACACGTTTGATTCGGACGAGTGGTTGTTGACTCAATTCAAGGACGATATCCCCGTTCTTGCGACCGTTCCCGATGCGTATTCGGAGCATAAGTCGTACGGATATTACCGATCCTCGAAGCAAGGTCACAACGAAAAGAAGTGACGCCGTTTTTGATACGATTATAGCGGCATTAATATTCTGTTGGAGATTTGATAGATGTTTAAACTAAACAGAAAAAAAGTGGAAACTAACGAAAGAAAGCGAAAGTTCGGTAAAGATCTGGACTTTGCATCGGTCGAAGCGTACAATCTGCTTCGAACGAATCTGTATTTTTCCCTGACCGACGTTGCCGGAGGTAAGGTCGTGGGCGTAACAAGCCCTTGTCCCCAGGAGGGTAAAAGTACCACTTCCTTGAACCTCGCGTATGCTCTTGCGGGTGCGGGACACAAGGTAGTGCTTATAGACGCCGATATGCGTCGTCCTTCTTTGGCGGGTGTTTTGGAGATGCCTCTTTCACCCGGACTCTCCAACCTTTTGGTTGATGAAAATGCGGACGCTATACATACTGCGGTGGTACATGAGAATCTGTCGGTTCTTCTGTCAGGCGATATCCCGCCGAATCCGTCCGAGCTTGTAGTTTCTGATAAAATGAAGGCGCTTATTGAAAAACTCAGGGGCGCATACGATTACGTGGTCGTGGATCTGCCACCCGTTAATCTTGTATCCGATCCGATTATGATGTCTCGCCATCTCGACGGAATGATCGTCATTGTCAGACACGGATATACGAGACGCAGAGACGTTAATGACGCTGTGCGAAGCCTGAAATTGGTAAATGCTAAGATACTCGGTTTCGTTTACAACGGCGCTAAGACCGCTAAAAAGCGTTACCGCAAATCGAATTATTACCATTACAGCTACTACACTTCGAATAAGAGCTAACGCGTTTGTTTTGCATATAATTTTCAGTAAAATAAATCGATCATCTATACAATGAAAGGACTTATCATGAAAAAGTTATTCAGTTTGTTTTTGGCTGTTGCCTTGATCCTCTCTATCGGCAGCCTTGCTCTCCTTGCAGGAGCAGATTACGTTCCCAGCGTTCAGTTTGACGACGCTCCCATTATTGTTACTCCTTCGGTTTCCGAAGAGGATCTGCCCGACGATTATGATCCCGCTGACGAGATCAAGGGTATTATTACAAATGCCGAGGGTGAGAAGACCTATATCCCCGACAGCAAGCTTGGTGTCATTTCTGTTTCCGAGGCTCACGTTATCCAGGATGCAGAGGATAATTATGACGAAACTCTCGTTGCAGCAAGCCGTAAGGTTCTTGAGATCTATAACGGTATTATTGATTCTTCCGTTGCAGAGGTAGTGACCGGTCTTGATACGTTTGCTGCTTCGCTTGGCTTTGTTGCGCCTGCATTCAGCGTGAGGAACGTGTTTGATCTTGATGCAGGCGTTGATCTCTCTGCAGAGGGCGACAATATCAGCATTATATTCAAAAACAATATGGACGTTGTTGACGGTGGATTTGTCGTTGCGTGTTACATCAACGACGCTTGGACCATCGTTGATGCGAGCAAGGTAGTATTCGACGGAGAGAACATTACCGTTGAATTTGACGACCTTTGCCCCATCGTTTTCGTCGCAGTTGAGGAGACCCACGAGGATACAACAACTACGGGTGTTGAAGAGACTACAGATGAGACAACTACTTCTGTTATTGACGATGATAAGCCCAATAACACATGGATCTGGATCGTTGTGGCTGTCACAGTAGTTGCAGCAGGCGGTATTACCGTATACATTCTTTGGAAGAAGGGCATAATTCGTTTTAAATAAATCGCTTCTTCCAAAAAACGATTAAATAATAAACTTTGACGCGCGTAAAAAAGCGCGAATCGACGGCAGTAGCCGAAGCGAACAAAACAGCTGTTACGCGCTTAACCATTTTTGCGTTGCCTTTATGGCTTCTGAAATAAGACGAGTGGAGTGTGTATGAAGAGAAATAGAAGAACTATCTTACTTTTCGCAGCGTTTTTGTTGTGTGTTGCTTTGGTTGCTGCCGTTTTGCTTAATCTCGACCGTATAATGTCGGCGATAAACGGCTCTCCCGACAATAATGGCGATGATAGAACGGATACGCTTGATACCGTATATATTGATGGTAAGGCATATCGTCCGAGGAGCACGGTTAAAAATTATCTGATCGTTGGAATAGACCAATTTGGCGCTTCCGAGAGCAACGGATATGCTCAGGCGGATTTTATTTTGGTGTTATCATTTGACAGCGCGGATAATTCCTATACCGTTATGCAGATAAACCGAGACACGATGACTGAAATTCTGATGTACGATGCGTTCAGCGGAGAAGCCAAGGAAACTGTCGCTCAGATCGCTCTGTCCCACAATGACGGCACGTATACGGAAATCAGCAATACCAGAAAATGCAAAAATACTGCCAAGGCAGTGTCTGATCTGCTTTACGGTATTGATTTTAAAAATTACGTATCGATGACTATGGATGCGGTCAGCATTATAGTTGATTACATTGGCGGAGTGGAGATCTACGTCGAGTATGATATGACTTCGGTTGACGAGAGACTTGCCGAGGGGCAGACCGTAATGCTTGACGGAGAGCTGGCGCTAAAGTTTATTGGTGCTCGAACCGGAGTTGCCGACGAGACTAACGTTTCGCGAATGGAAAGACAAATGGCGTTTTTTGATGCGTTCACCGAAAAAGCAAAGAGCGTTCAGATCGACGAGGAGCTTTTGCTTGAATGCTTTGAGGACGTTGCGGATTATATCGTCACCAATGCTGACGACGGCATATTCAGGGAGATAACCGAAAAGCTTTCGACATACGAGAAGAAGGAAACGATCAGCCCTCCAGGAGAAGCCAAGGTTGGTCAGAAGTATATGGAATTTTACGTTGACGAAGAAGAATTAAAGGATATTGTTATCGATGTTTTTTACAAAGAAGCGCACTGAGGATAAATCGGGACAAATTGCTTACGAGGGAATAGATCTGATCGATCTGCATTCGCATATATTGCCATGTGTGGACGACGGAAGCGATAGTATTGAAAGATCTCTTGAGATGCTTCGTTATTCGTACAGTCAAGGAGTCAGAAAGATCGTTGCTACGCCTCATTTTTATCCGAATATGATTGGTCCTGACGATTTTCTTGAGAAAAGGGACAGGGCGGTCGAGGTTCTTTCGGCGGCGGTGGGCGAGCAGAAGGCTCTCGGGGAGAAATTTCCCACCGTTTATTTGGGTGCGGAGGTTGCTTATTTTGATGGAATCTCGAGAAGCTCGGCGGTATCTGACCTCTGTATTTTGGGTACGAAGCTTTTGCTTGTCGAGATGCCGTTTGAACGTTGGAGCGAAACCAACGTGGGCGAATTGATCTCTTTGAAGGCAAAGGGATTTCAGCCCATAGTTGCCCACTATGACAGGTATTGCTCATATCAGGAAAGAGGACTTTTAGATCGATTGATTGAGGGAGGCATTTCTATACAACTCAACGCTGAAGCTTTTCTTAGGTTTGGCACCAAAAGGCAGGCTCTTGGAATGGTTTCTATGGGTGCGGTCAGCTTTTTGGGCTCTGATTGCCACAATATGACGACGCGTGTGCCGAATTTGTCGGATGCGGTGAATGCTATTGAAAAATCCTTGGGGCGTGGTTGCGTTGAGGAGCTGATGGCTGATGCAACGGCAGAGCTTGAGCGCGCAGAGGTTATCGTTTAGTGCTTTTATAAGTTAGATGTTTTTTCGGACGTTTGGGAGGTTTGATGAAAAAGATATATTGGCTCATCATAATATTTTCGCTCATAGTGTGCTTTATATGGGGTAATTCTGTTCTTTCCTCACAGCTTTCATCCTCTTTAAGTATGGCGGTAGGAGAATTTTTTGCTTCTATCTTCGGCACGGGAGATGGGGCTACCACGGTGGGTGGTCTTTCGGTCAGAAAAATGGCGCATTTTACCGAATTTGCGGCATTGGGTGTAGTTGCGTCTCTGCTTTTTAAACGTTTTTTAAAAAACAAGTGCATATACGCGCTGGGACTTGCTTTATGCGGTCTTTTCGTTGCACTTATGGACGAAACTATACAGATATTCAGCCACAGAGGCTCGTCGGTCCGTGACGTATGGATAGACGTTTTTGGATATGCTGTCGGTTGCTTGATCGTCGCTATCATCGGTATTACTTATACTAAACTGAAAAAGAAAAACGCACATATAGAATGATGTTTGTCAAGACCTTTTTTGTCTGTTTCCACAATTCCCCTTTTTTTGAGGGAAGAAGACAAAAAAGGTCTTGACATTTTTGCGTGATTATGTTATTATAATATTGTAATATACTAAGGGAAAAATATGGGGATTTCTGCGACTGACGGAATGAGTGGCATAACCACGGTGGAACAGAAATCTATATTGCCGACCGTCTGGGCTCGCTTGTTTCTATGGAGGGATGAGTGTGCCTTTTTTGATTTTTCGGAGAATTAATTTTTGATCGATAAATATTCGGAGGTGTGATCTATGAAAAAAGTTGGTATCGTTATGGGAAGCGCGAGCGATATGCCTGTTGTTAAGAAGGCAATCGATACGCTTGAGGCGTTTGAGGTTCCATATGAGGTGCACGTTTATTCCGCGCACAGAACGCCCGAGCAGGCGGGGGATTTTGCCCGTAACGCAAAGTCTGAAGGCTTTGGTGTTATGATCGCTGCGGCGGGGATGGCGGCTCATCTTGCGGGAGCAGTTGCGGCTAATACGACTCTTCCCGTTATTGGAATTCCTTGCAAATCAACCAATCTCGACGGGCTTGACGCTCTGCTTGCCACGGTTCAGATGCCTTCGGGTATTCCCGTTGCCACGGTTGCTATTGACGGTGCTACCAATGCGGCTCTGCTTGCAGTACAGATACTTGCTCTTTCCGATGACACTCTTGCACAAAAGCTGGTTGCAAAAAGAGAGGCGGATGCGAAGGCGGTCCTTGAGAACGACGCGCGCATAGCGGCAGAATACAATAAATAATCACTTTTTTAGATTTTAAAGGAGTTATATATGGGAGGATTTTTTGGAATCGCCTCAAGACGCGAGTGTATTGGCGACGTGTTCTTTGGAACCGACTATCATTCTCATCTTGGAACGCGTCGCGGCGGTCTTGCCGTGTACGACAAGGAGATCGGTTTGCAGCGCTCTATACATAATATTGAAAACTCGCCCTTCCGAACAAAATTCGAGCACGTTTTTGAGGAGATGCGCGGCACGAGTGCTATTGGTTGCATAAGCGACAGCGATCCTCAGCCGTTGCTTATTCGTTCGAAGCTTGGAACCTATGCTATCTGCATAATCGGAATCATTAACAATGCTGCTGACCTCGCTGAAGCGCTCTTTTCGACGTGCGGCGGTCACTTCAACGCGATGACGAGTGGTGCTATTAACTCGACCGAGCTTGTAGCTGCCTTGATAAATCAGAAGGATAGCTTTGCTGAGGGAATAAAATTCGTTCAGGATGTTGTTGACGGTAGCGTTTCGATCCTTGTTCTGACGGATGACGGAAAGGTGATCGCGGCGAGAGACAAGCTTGGCAGATTGCCGATCCTGATCGGTAAGGACGACGACGGATATGCGGTCACGTTTGAGTCGTTTGCTTATCAAAAGCTGGAATACGTTGACGAGCGAGAGCTCGGACCCGGTGAGATCGTTGAGATCAGCGCCGACGGAATAGTTCAGCTTTCTCCTCCCGGTGAAAAGATGAGGATATGCGCTTTTCTGTGGTCCTACTACGGATATCCGACGGCTACGTACGAGGGCGTTAACGTTGAGGCGATGCGAAATCGCAACGGCGCTATTATGGCGGAATCCGACAAGAAAAGCGGAACGCTTGATGACGTTGATTACGTCAGTGGAGTGCCTGATTCGGGAACAGCTCACGCTATCGGATTTGCGAACAGAAGTGGGATTCCGTTTTCTCGTCCGTTTATAAAATACACGCCTACCTGGCCCAGAAGCTTTATGCCTCCGAGTCAGGCCGACAGAAGAAAAGTCGCGAAGATGAAGCTTGTGCCTGTGCACGATCTTATTCAGGGCAAAAATCTGCTCTTTGTTGATGACTCGATAGTTCGAGGAACACAGCTTCGTGAAACGGTCGAATTTTTGTATGAAAACGGTGCGAAGTCGGTACACATGCGCTCGGCTTGCCCACCTATTATGTACAGTTGTAAGTATTTGAACTTCTCCAGAGCGACCAGTCCTATGGAGCTTATCGCGCGAAAGACCATTATGGAGCTTGAGGGCGAGGAGGGCTTTAAATATATTGAAGAATACAGCGACGCTAACACCGAACGCGGCAAAAATCTGCGCCGCAGTATATGCGAGAAGCTTCATTTTGCGTCGCTTGAGTTTCAGTCCGTTGAGGGCATAGTCAAGGCTATCGGCATTCCCGAGGATCAGCTTTGCACTTACTGTTGGACGGGAAGAGAATAATCGCATTACTAATCTTACAAAGGAGTTTTTTATGAATAATTCAAGATCTGAGAGCTACGCTGCGGCGGGCGTTGATATTACTGCCGGATACAAGGCGGTCGAGCTGATGAAAAAGCACATCGCTCGCACGAAAAACGAGGGTTGTCTTGATGACGTCGGGGGATTTGGAGGCTGCTTCGGCCTTCCTATGGGTTTGGAAGAGCCTGTGCTCGTTTCGGGAACCGACGGTTGCGGAACCAAGGTTAAGATGGCTATTCTGATGGACAAGCACGATACGATCGGTATCGACGCGGTGGCTATGTGCGTTAACGACATTATCTGTTGTGGAGCGAAGCCCTTGTTCTTCCTTGATTATATTGCTTGCGGAAAGAATATTCCCGAAAAGATCGCGGCAATCGTTGGCGGTGTTGCCGAGGGTTGCGTTCAGTCGGGCGCCGCACTTATCGGCGGAGAAACTGCCGAGCATCCCGGATTGATGCCTGTCGATGAATACGATCTCGCAGGCTTCGCGGTTGGTATCGTTGATAAAAAGAAGATACTTGACAACACGAGAATGGCAGAGGGCGACGTCGTTATTGCGCTTGCCTCCAGCGGTGTTCATTCCAACGGATTTTCACTTTGCCGCAAGGTGTTTGATATTGATCACAATCCCGATTCGCTTTATATTCCTTGCGACGATCTGGGCGGCAAGAGCATTGCCGAAACTTTACTTACTCCTACGAAAATATACGTAAAGAGCATTCTTGCGTTGCTTGAAAAGGTGGACGTTAAGGGAATCTCGCACATTACGGGCGGTGGCTTCTACGAGAATATTCCCAGAAGTATTCCCGACGGTCTTTGCGCACGCATTAATAAGGCTGACGTGAAGGTTTTGCCGATCTTTGATCTGATCGCAAAGACGGGCAATATTCCCGAGCGCGATATGTTCAACACATACAATATGGGTGTTGGTATGAGCGTTGTCGTTCCTGCATCCGCGGTTGAGACGGCGCTTGAGATCCTCAAGGCTAACGGGGAGGATGCTTACGTTATCGGTGAGATCGTAGCCGGTGAGGAGAAAATCGAATTATGTTAAAGCATGCATTCTGGACCGGTATTGCCTCGGGTATGCTGGTGGGTATCGGCGGCACGGTGTATCTGTCCTGTCAAAATAAGGTCGTGGGCGCGGTGTTGTTCTCGGTGGCGCTTCTGTGTATCTGCATTTTGGGGCTTTACCTATATACCGGTAAGATAGGACTTTTTATCGAAAAGCCCGATAAAAAGAGCGCGCTTGCGCTACCTGTCGGACTTGGCGGCAATGTTGTTGGTGCCGCACTGACAGGTGTGCTGACCGCTATCGCAAAGCCCTCGCTGATCGATGCGGCGCAGGTCGCTTGCTCGTCAAAGCTTGAGGGCGGATTTATCAGGGGTCTGATTGCTGCCGTGTTCTGCGGCGTGCTGATGTATGCGGCGGTCAAGACCTACGGTGCCAAGGGCACCTTGATGGGCATTATCTTTTGCATTCCTACGTTTATTCTGTGCGGATTTGAGCACTCGATCGCGGACGTATACTATTTCACGGTCGCTTCTATGCGCGGTGCTTTTGATCCGATGAGAATAGTTTTTGTTCTGGTTGCGGTCGTGGGCAACACGCTGGGCGGTTGGGTCCTGCCCGTGCTGATCGGACTCGGAAAGGGCAAGGTTGAGAGAAATGAAGAAAAATAAAACGCGCATTGCCGTGTTGGTTTCGGGCGGTGGTACTAATCTACAGGCGCTGATCGATGCGCAAATGCGCGGAGAACTGGGAAACGGTGAGATAAGCCTTGTTATCGCCTCAAAGCCCGACGTTTACGCACTCGAGAGGGCGGCAAATGCCAATATTGAGGGCAGGGTGCTTGCAAGAAAGGATTTTGACAGTATTGCCGCATATTCAAGAGCGCTTGCCGATGAAATGCTGGCGGCAAAGATCGATCTTGTTGTGCTTGCAGGATTTTTGACGATCATTGACGAGCAAGTCTATGAGGCATTTCCGAATAAGATCTTGAACGTACATCCCGCGCTTATTCCGTCCTTCTGCGGAAAGGGATTTTACGGACTTCGCGTTCACGAGGCGGCGCTCGAAAAGGGTGTCAAGGTCTCGGGGGCGACGGTGCATATCGTGACACCCGAGTGTGATGCAGGACCTATCGTGCTTCAAAAGGCGGTAGAGGTCAGAGAGGGAGATACTCCCGAGGTGCTACAGCGTCGCATTATGGAGGAAGCCGAGTGGAAGATACTTCCCCTAGCGGTCAGACTTTTCTGTGACGGCAAGATCACCGTTGAAAATAATAAGGTTTATATAAAAACTGATTCGGTAAATATAAATTGAAATTTATAGGAATGTTATCCTTTGAAACAGTGCATCCTCATCCGTCGCTACGCGACACCTTCCCCTGCCTTGGGGAAGGCTTTGGTTTAACCGCGGCGGACTCTTAACTGTAGCCGCAAAACCCTTCACGGCTACAAAATTGCAATCGATTACGCTTTGCGTAAGCCTTCCCCAAGGTAGGGGAAGGGGGACCACGCAGTGGTGGATGAGGATGCACTATTCAGTTTTACAATAGTTCAACGAACCAAAATGTGAATTGAAATATTAGGAGATCAATAATGAAAATATCTACTATCAAAGACGAGCTGAACTCTCTTGCCTATCACGGCAGAGGTATTATAATCGGCAAGAGTGCCGACGGTAAAAAGGCAGT
>CAZQLJ010000009.1:0-19019 GCA_964594085.1 uncultured Clostridium sp. | reverse complement strand
GCTTCAGGATCACGGTACGGAGGAGACAAGGCAAATAATGCCGTTGCTTGTAAAGCTGGCAGATGAGACGGGGCTACCTATGGTTGCAACCAACGACTGTCATTATCTTCGCCGTCAGGACGCAGAGATCCAGCAGGTGCTGATGTGTATTCAGACCAACACAACGCTTGACAGCGCAAATAAGCCGAGCTTTGATACCAACGATTATTATATCAAAACAACAGATGAGATGAAGCGCATTTACGGCGCGTATAACGGAGCTATTGAAAATACTCTTAAGATCGCCGATGCTTGCAATCTCGAGCTTGAATTTGACAAGGTGTGCTTGCCCGCATTTCCGTGCCCCGACGGCAAGAGCGCAGAACAGTATCTGCGCGAGCTGACGCTGACAGGACTTGAAACTCGTCAGAAAAACGGTCATCTCGTTTTTGGAAACGAGAGCTTTAACAATGAGAGCGCGTACCGCGAGAGAATCGACTACGAGCTTTCGGTCATAAATTCCATGGGCTACGCGGACTATTTCCTCATAGTTCAGGATTACGTTGGATTTGCTAAAAGATCGGGTATTCCCGTGGGTCCCGGACGTGGATCGGGGGCGGGAAGTCTGGTTGCGTTTCTTCTCGGCATAACTGACATTGATTCGATAAAATTCGATCTACTTTTCGAGCGTTTTCTTAACCCCGAACGCGTCAGTATGCCCGATATCGATATGGATTTCTGCTATAACCGTCGCGACGAGGTCATCGATTACGTGACGCGAAAATACGGCAGAGAACACGTGTCACAAATTATAACCTTCGGTACTCTCGCCGCTAAAGCCGCCATTCGAGACTGCGGACGTGCTATGGGTATGTCTTATTCTGACGTGGACGTGGTTGCCAAGGCAATTCCGCACGAGTTAGGAATAACTCTGAAAAACGCGCTTCGTTTTCCCGAGCTCAAGGAGCTTTACGAGGGCTCGGAGCAGATCAGAAAGCTTGTCGACACCGCAATGTCGCTTGAGGGAATGCCTCGCAACATTTCGGTACACGCCGCAGGTATCGTCATTACGGACAAGCCTATTTCGGAATACGTACCGCTGTCGGTAAGTAACGGAACTCTCGTAACGCAATTCGATATGGACACCATCGCAGATCTCGGACTTTTGAAGTTCGACTTCCTCGCGTTGCGCTATCTTACTATAATAAACGATGCTCAGCTTCAAATAAAGGAATTTGAGCCGGATTTTGACATCGAAAAGATCCCGCTTGATGACAAAAAGACCTTTGAGCTTATCTCGCGCGGAGATACTGCGGGCGTTTTCCAGCTCGAGTCAACGGGAATGAAGCAGGTGCTCCAGAATCTACGTCCCGAGTGTATTGACGATATTATTTCCGTATTGTCGCTTTACCGTCCGGGTCCGATGGATTCTATCCCGAGATTTATCGAGTGCAGACATGATCCTTCGAAAGTGGTCTATGATCTGCCTATGCTCGAACCGATATTGAAATCCACCTACGGATGCACCGTCTATCAGGAGCAGGTAATGAGCATATTCCGCACGGTTGCGGGATATACCTACGGTCACGCGGACATCGTGCGCCGCGCAATGTCGAAGAAAAAGGCAAGCGTGCTTGAGGCGGAAAGAGAAGCGTTTATCAGCGGTGCAGCCGCAAACGGAGTCGAGAAAGCCAAAGCCGAAAAGCTTTTTGACGACATGTCAAGCTTCGCCAACTACGCGTTCAATAAGGCTCACGCCGCCGCATATGCGGTCATAAGCTATCGCTCGGCATACCTTAAAGCGCATTACGCGGGGGAATATATGGCGGCTCTTCTGACCAGCGTGCTTGGAAATCAAGTCAAGAGCGCGGAGTATATAACCGAATGCTCAAAATTCGGTATTTCCGTGCTTCCTCCCAATATAAACGGTAGCCGTGTTACCTTCGGTACAGACAAAGAAAACGGAAATATCCGCTTTGGTCTGCTTGCTCTGAAGAATGTTGGCAAGCAGTTTATTGAGGCAATTATAAAGGAGAGAGCCGAAAGCGGCTTGTTCTCCTCGTTTGACAATTTTGTCGAGCGTATGAGCGCCGTATCGGATCTGAATAAACGTCAGGTCGAGGCCTTGATCAAGTGCGGCTCGTTCGACGGTCTCGGACTTTACCGTTCTCAACTGTTGTCGTCTTATGAAACCATCATCGACAACGTTCAGCAAAAAAACAGGAATAATCCTATCGGTCAGATGGATATGTTTTCACTAGGCGACATCGCCGCACCCTCGTTTGAGTATCCCGATATCCCCGAATATAGTGTTAAGGAGCTTTTGTTGCTCGAAAAGGATGCATCGGGAATGTATTTCTCGGGTCACATACTCGATAACTATCAAAAGCACCTCGATGATCTTGACTTTATCACGACCGCAGAGCTTAACGAGAACGACGAGAACGAGGAAATGATCTATTCAGACAAAGATAAGGTCAAGCTTGCGGGAATAATTACCTCAGTTTCACTCAAAACCACTAAAAACGATGAAAGAATGGCATTCTTTAAGCTTGAAGATAAGCTTGGCGAGGTCGAATGCATCGTTTTTCCCAAAAAATACAACGAATACTATCACGAAATATTCGTAGACGGCGCTGTCTATATAGAGGGTACCGTATCTATAAAGGACGACGAAAACCCAAAAATCCTCGTCAACCGTCTTGAACCGCTTACCGACAACGAGCATTATTCGAGTGCTCCGGCTCAAAGCGCTGCAAAACCCGAAAAGATCGCTCCCGAGATCAAGGAGGAGCCTACCCAAAATGACGTTGGACCGTCGAAGTTTTCGATGTATCTCTCGCTTTACGCATCGGCAAATCAAAATGCCGAACAAACCACCCCTAAAGCGCCCGTTAACGAAAAAAGATCGGCTCCCAAGTCCGAGACTACTCACGTCGCCCCGCAAAAGATATATCTGCGCGTGCAAGATATGATTGGGGAGGCATTCATCAAGGCAAAGAATATGGTCGACATATTCAATGAGGGAACTATCAGAGTCATATTCTACGATTCAAGCACGGGTAAATATTCGGAGTACAGCGAAAGACTGTTTTACTCAAATTACGCTATCGAACAGCTAAAAAAGATTTTGGGCGACGAGAACGTAGTGATCAAATAAAAAATATGCCGCGCCGTAGCGGAATGGAGGCTATTACCAATGAAAAACTTAAAAAGCTTCGGTTTTTTTGCCGTAGTGCTTATAATCTTATCAACCCTTTTGTTGACGGGCTGCAACGTCGATGATCCTCTAAAGGTCATCGGCGCAACAGTTAACGAAAAAGGAGAGCTGGTTATTAATTACGCAGATGGACAAACCGAAAATCTCGGAGAAGTAGAGCCCGAAGAAGAAAACAGTAAACCAAACGCCGATAACAATATCGGAGGCTCCTCGGGAGCTCCTATTATAAGTACAGAAACAGACGTTGCGCTCGCTACTTCAAAAGGGCTCAGAAGCTCGGTCAGCATTTTTTGTACGTTTGGCGAAATCGAGACCGATGACGCATACTATTCCGCAGGCTCGGGGGTTATATTCAAGCTGGATAAAGCAAACGGCAACGCCTTTATAATCACGAACTATCACGTTGTTTATGACAAAAGCGAGGGAATCAGCAAGGAGATAAGCGTATATCTCTACGGCGGTGAATATTCCGAGGCGGAGATAAAGGCGACCTATGTTGGCGGCTCGTTAAATTACGATATTGCGGTCCTTTACGTTGAAGACAGCGAGATCATCAAAAACTCTTGCGTGGTTGCCGCTGATATTGCCGATTCGGATCATATATTCGTAGGTCAGACTGCTATCGCAATAGGTAATGCCGAAGGCTACGGTCTTTCGGCTTCCAGCGGTGTTATAAGCGTTGATTCCGAATATATCGATATGATCGCTCCCGATGAAATTACTCAGGTATCATTCAGAGTTATGAGAATAGACACCGCGGTAAACCACGGAAATAGCGGCGGAGGTCTCTTTAACGCACAAGGAGAGCTTATTGGAATCGTCAACGCAAAGATCATTGATGAAACCGTTGAAAATATCGGCTACGCTATTCCTTCAACTCTTGCCGTAGCTGTGGCGAACAACATAATCGATAATTGCTTCGAGAAAGAATGCTCGACGCTTCAGCGCTGCTTGCTCGGAATAACGATCACTCCTACAAGTTCATCGGCAATCTATGACGAAAGCACTGGACTTGTGGGTATCGTCGAATCTATTGGAGTCGTTGAGGTTTCCGAGGGTAGCATAGCTTACGGCATTGTTGAAGCGGACGACATCTTAGTGTCTGCAACGCTTAACGGTATTACGAAGGAGATTACCCGACAGTTCCACGTGATCGATCTTATGATCAACGCTCGCCCCGGAGACACAATGTATCTTACGGTGCTTCGCGACGGAGAAACGGTGACCGTATCTGTTGAAATAACCGAGGATTGTGTAACGTCATATTGATAACAACAAAAAAGAGTCGTGCTTCGGCACGACTCTTTTTTGTTTATTTAGATATTAAGCGATTTTTTGTAGTCCTCGATATGAGAGAGAGCAGTGCTCTCGTCGGATGCCGACACCATAAAGTAGAATTTAACCTTAGGCTCGGTACCCGAAGGACGAACGATAACAACGTCTCCGTTTTCAAGCTTGAAGGAGAGCACGTCGGACTTCGGAAGCTCCGTAGAGGTCTTCTCGCCGCTTACAACGTCGGTGAAGGTCTGCTCCTTATAGTCACCGAATACAACGACCTTAACACCGCCAAGCTCGGTGGGAATATCTGTACGCATACCGTTGAGCAATGCCGCCATTCTTGCAGGACCGTCAACACCCTCCATATAGATCTCAACGTTTCGCTCACAGCAGAAACCGTATCTCTCATAAAGCTTTTCGAGGGCATCGTAAAGGGTCATTCCTTTAGCGTGATAGTACGCGGTCATCTCACAAATGAGCATTGTAGCAACGACTGCATCCTTGTCACGAGCGTAAGTACCCTTGAGATATCCGTAGCTTTCCTCAAAGCCGAAGATATAGTCTCCGTGACCGAGCTTTTCGTGATTCTTGATAACCTCACCAATAAACTTGAATCCCGTAAGAACGTTGAACATCTTGACGTTATGTGCTTCGCAAATCTTGGTCGCAAGCTCGGACGAAACGATAGACTTTACAACGTAGGGCTCGGGAGGCATGGTGTTTGTCTCCTCGTAAGCCGTTATAATGTAATCGATAAGCAAAGCACCCATCTGATTACCCGTGATAGTGCGAAAACTGCCGTCCTTAGTTCTTGCAACTACGCCGACACGGTCTGCATCAGGGTCGGTAGCTATTACAATGTTACTTCCAACCTTGTTAGCAATGCCGATACCTATCTCGAAAACCTCAACATACTCGGGATTGGGCTTTTCAACAGTGGGGAAGTTGCCGTCTATAACGAACTGCTCGTCTACTTTGTAAAGATGCTTAAGTCCAACCTTGTCAAGCACCTCGGGAATAAGCTTATGTCCCGCACCGTGAAGGGGAGAGTAGACTATTTTCAGCTCGTCGGCAACCGCCTTGATCGCATCGGGATTGACCGCCTGCGCTTTGACCTGTGCAAGATAAAGATCGTCCATCTCCTTGCCGAGAATTTTGATCTTGCCGTCATTTACAGCCTCGTCAAAATCAACTCTCTTGACGTCGTTAAAGATATCTATCTTACAGATCTCCTCATAAACCGTATTTGCGTGCTCGGGGGGAAGCTGGGCACCGTCCTCCCAATACGCCTTATATCCGTTGTACTGCTTGGGGTTGTGAGAAGCGGTGATGTTTATTCCCGCAACACACTTGAGCTCACGCAACGCAAAGGAGAGCTCGGGAGTGGGTCTGAGAGCATCGAAAATATAAACGGGGATATCCGCAGCTGCCAAAACCTCTGCCGCTACTCTTGCAAAGAGCTCGGAGTTGTTTCTGCTATCGTAGGCAATAGTAACTCCGTCTTTGGCTTTGCCTTCCTTGTGAATAAGCGTTGCCAAGCCCTGAGTTGCCTGTGCGACGGTATAAACGTTCATCGCGTTCATTCCCGTTTTCATAGTTCCGCGCAAGCCTGCCGTACCAAACGTCAGGCCTGACGAAAAACGGATCTTTATTTCATCATCGTTGTCCGCAATATCGCGGAGCTCTTGTCTTTCTTTTTCGGTAATTGCGGAGGAGTTCAACCAAAGCTTGTAATTATCCAGGTAACTCATCGATAATCATCCTTTCAAGATTTTTTATTAATCGGATTACGCTTCTTTTGCTTGTTCGAGTGCGATGGAGAGCTGATCGGGGCAGGAGGTAGGTCTCGGGCCGCAGTGGATACCGCGAAGACGTTCAATGGCTTCGTCTACCGACATTCCCTTGATAAGAGCGCAAACACCCTGAGTGTTACCCGAGCAACCGCCCGTGAACGCTACGTTTTTAATGATTCCGTCCTCGAGATCGATGTCGATCTGGCGAGAGCAAACGCCGTGAGGCTTGTAAGTGTAGTGTTTCATAAATTTGTCCTTCCTTTTTATGTTTATTCAATTATATTTGCATGTATAGCCCGACGGGAATATAGTCCGGGCAGTCGATCGCGAGGAACATAAGGAACGTTTGAATATCAGCACCGTCCGCACGGAATACGGGACAGACGTAAGCACCGGTTCCTTTAGCAGACGAATGAGCGTTCAGCGTATCAATTCTGCAAAGCTTGAGCGAGCAGAAATTGGCGGCACAGAGCAGATCCTCAAGCGACACCGAATCGGTCTCGACCATAATAAATTCGAAATATCTATTTCTCGGCTTGGAGCGCACAGAAGGGTTATGGAATGCCGAGCGCTTGCCGATCAAAGCATATCTCGTATATCCTTCTTCGCCGTTCAGATCGTATACGGCGGTGATCTTGAGATTGTATTTTAAGATCATCTCATAGAATGACAGAAGCTTTCCGTCCGACGACGTCTCGACCGGCAAAATGCAATACTCACAGCTACCGTTATATACGCTTTCACACACGTCGCTAACGCTTCTAAAATAAGCTGCTCGCGGAGACAAAAACAAAGAAGAGAACTGCATATAAGCAACGTCATTATATGAATTTTTAAGATATGCTATTCGTTCCGCAGCGTCCTCCGAAACCGAAACGTCAGTCTCGGGGGAAATATACTTTACAAAGCTTTTCTTGTTAATGCCTCCCGATCCGAGCACTTCCTTAAACAAGGTCAATCTCTCTACAAGAGACATTCTTGAAAATACTGCATCTGCGGCAGGTCTGTTTTCCTCAATAATATTGCCCGAATCAGCATTACCTTCGGATTTTATTGAAAGCAAAATGCTTTTTACAATATCGGGATCATCTCCGTCTCGCAATATCGCACCCGCAAGCTCGGACAGATGTGCCAAACGCTTTTCAATTACAGTTTCTATATCGCCTTCAAGCTCTGATAAATTGGACAGCACGATCTCCGTGTTACTGCCCTCAAGCTCGGGGATATTTGAATATATAAGTCCCATTACAGCATACCCAGAAGCTTAAAGCTATCGGCAAGAAAGGCTTTCAGCTCATCTGCCGACATGCGTTTTTGAGACATAAGTGCCAAGCGGTATATCTCAAGCGCCATAAGCTTTGCTTTCTCCGAATCGTTCTGATTTACCGAATTAAGCTTCGTTATGAGGGCCGAACTGGAATTGAGCACGAGGGTGTATTCGACGGGGAAGGCTGCACCCATATTCATTCCCATACTCGCGTACATCTTCATCATTTCTTCCATGCGGCGAGATTCCTCAGAAAGAGTGATCAAGGCAGGAACACTTTCGTCTTTAAGTGCTTCAAATTTCACATCAAGCTTATCATTTCCTACAGACTCCTTGAAAAGTGCGATCAATGCTTCGTTGTTCTCGGAATCTCCATCACCCTTAAGCATATCTACGACATCAGAGTCGATTCGGGCGTATTTTATCTCACTGTCATTCATCTCACACATAGAGATAAACTGCACGTCGAGCTGATGCTCCAAAACGGCAATTTTTGCGTCCTCGGATTCAAACATCGAGATATATTGGGCCTGCAAAGCCTTATCGTTGGTATAATATATCTTGCCCTTGTGCTTTTCTTCGCAATCCTTGAGATACTCGTCAACGGTCATATAGGTACCGTCGGTCAACTCAAGCAGATACGCGGATTTGACTCTATCGTAGAATTTCTTGTCACGCAGGGAGGCGTATTCAAAGAATATTTTCAAATCCTTCCATATCTTCTCATATTTTTCGCGGTCAATATTGCAAAGAGAGCATATCTTGTCCGCAACTTTTTTTACTATATGCGACGAGACCTTTCTGATATACGCGTTATCCTGAAGGTAGCTTCTCGAAACGTTCAAGGGAAGCTCGGGACAATCAAGCACACCCTTAAGCATAAGCAAAAAGTCGGGAATGACCTCTTTGATATCGTCTGCAACGAATACCTGATTATAAAACAGCTTTACCTGTCCTTCGTAAGATTCGTATTCGTTGATCCTCGCGGGGAAATAGAGAACTCCCTTGAAATTAAGCGGATAATCCGCATTTATATGTATATGGAAAAGCGGCTCTCTGTAATCGTGAAAGACCTTTTTGTAAAATTCCGCGTACTCCTCCTCGGTGCAGTCCGAAGCATTTTTCAGCCAAAGGGGAGAGGTCTCGTTGATCGGCTTTGACTCTTCCTTGGAATCTTCGGTGGTCTCCGAATTTACCGTTTCAAAGAATATCTCAACAGACATAAATGAACAGTATTTTTCAAGAATATCCCTTATCTTATTTTCATCAAGATAAGCCGATTCCTCGTCGGATATGTGCATAATAACGTCGGTACCGTGCTCATCTCTGTCTGCGGTGTCTATCTCATACTCGCCCGCACCGTTGCAGACCCAATGCAGAGCCTTATCGTCGGCATAAGACTTGGTGACGAGCTCAACCGTGTCCGCAACCATAAACGACGAATAAAATCCAAGTCCGAAATGACCTATAATGCCGTTATTTTGATTATTTTCATCATATTTCTGAATAAAGTCAAGTGCACCCGAAAGCGCGATAGAGCAGATGTATTTTTCAAGCTCCTCCTCGGTCATACCGATTCCGTTATCGGAAACGGTAAGCGTTTTTGCTTCTTTATCAAGAACGACCTTTACCGAATACTTTTCATCTCCCGAGTCATACTGACCTAGGGAAGAAAGACGACAAAGCTTCGTAACCGCGTCGGTTGCATTTGAAACTATCTCTCGAAGAAATATATCCTTTTCAGAATAAAGCCATTTTTTGATAATTGGGAATATATGTGCGGTCTCTACCGATATACCGCCTTTTTTGATCTTATTTTCGTCCATAAATACAGCCTCTTTCGTTAGTTACAACTATAAACACCTACAGTTATTTATATTATATACCTTTTTTTTCGTCAAGTCAAGAGCAGACAGGGGCAAGTGTGCTAATTTTTAAAAAATATTAAAATATTCATAGAATTATAACATATAAGTTGTATAATTGACGTAGTTTGTTGAAATCAGTCTGATTTTAGGGGGCGCAGAATGACAGTAACCAAATTCGCATACGCAAAAATAAATCTGTTTCTCGACATTGAATCACGCAGAGATGACGGATATCATAACATCTTAAGTCTTATGCAACGTATAAGCTTAAAGGATACGATATCGGTATCTATCGAGCCTGCGGCAACAAAAACGATAGAGGTCACCTGCAGTGACTCTACCATACCGTGCGGAGAAAAGAATCTCGCCTATAAGGCGGCAGATATATATCCTATACCGTCGGGAAAGATCTTGATAAACATAGACAAAGTAATACCCTCGTCTGCAGGACTTGCGGGCGGAAGCGCGGACGCCGCGGCTACGCTTTTAGCGTTGAACGAACTTTCAGGTGACAAGCTTTCCTTGAGCGAGCTTTGCGCTCTCGGAGCCAAGCTCGGAGCCGACTTACCTTTTTGCATCACGGGTGGCGCTTGTCTCGTCGAGGGAATAGGGGATATCCTTACCACCACCGATCCAATGCCCGATTTTCCGATAGTTGTTGCAAAAAAAGGCGAGGGAATGTCTACTCCCGCCGCATACCGTGCGCTTGATGAAAAATATGATAACTTTGTCGGATACGATGCCCATAAAGAGCTTCTTGACAAATTGACAAAGACAAATGAACCCATTTCTGCCCATGAATATTGCGAGAGATTGTTCAATATATTTGAGGACGTTGTTGAGCCCGAAAGACCCGACGTAACGTTCATCAAAGACACTATGTTGTCTTGCGGAGCTGCGGGCGCTATGATGAGTGGTAGCGGAACGTCGGTGTTTGGAATATTCGATTGCGAGACTTCTGCCGAGGCAACTGTCGAGACTTTAAGAAAACAGGGAGCTGATGCATATCTTTGTTATCCACATCTATAATGAATTTCAGCATATTATAACGCCGTCAACTGAAACCGATTGCATAAAAAAATCCGCATCGATAGCGATGCGGATAAAATCATTAGCGAGGATATATCAATCGCGCGACTCAAGATAGTTTACAACGTCGCCTACGGTGATGAAACCGTGCAGATCTTCGTCTTCGATAGTAAGATCAAACTTTTCTTCACAGATCATAACGAGGTCTGCAAGCTCGATAGAGTTGATTCCAAGGTCGGATGCAAGCTCTGCGTCAAGTGTAATGAGTTCCTCCTTGACCTGAAGCTCGTCGATAAGTAACTGCTTAAGCGTTTCAAACATAATAATATTTCCTTTCCGTCGCATATCTGCGACAACATTAACGACAACTTATTATATATATTTTTTTTCGGTTTGTCAAGTATTATTTCAAAAAAAGTTTTCTATTCGTAAAGTTAGGGGGTGACCATCATAGCAATTTTCAATAAGAGACCTTTATTTACCGCTTGTATTCTTTATTTACTCTTTGCAATTATGGGCTATTTTGCTTCTCCCGTAATAAAGATCGTCGCCATTATTATCGCGCTGATCACTGCATTTTCATTCGCGATACTTAAGTTTGCCTTTAAAAAGGTAGATGCATATACCGCACTATGCGTTATTATGTCGTCATTGATGGTGGCGCTTTCTCTGTTTTCATCCTACCGATATTTCAATGTTTATGCTGACTCCGTCGAAGAATATTACAACGAGACCCATACTATTGAAGCATTGGTCACATCAAATCGTACTTACGACGTAAATTATTCCACGTATGACGTGACAGTCAGCAGAATAGACGGGAAAGAAACCGATCACAAGGCCGTTTTGACCTGTACTTACGCATCCGAGTTGCAACCCGGATTTTTAATTATCGCTAACGTGAGCGCAGAGGATTTTGATTCCGATCTTACAAAGATGTCAATGCACTCCGACGGCATTTTTATTCAATATACGTCCACCGATGATGCCTCCGTTTTGGTGACTGATGAAGACGATTTTCATCCACTCGTGGCTTTATCTGAATTGAATACAAGCTTGTCTCGCGTTTTCAGAGTAAATTTGGACGAAAATACGGCAGAGATCTGTGCAGCAATGCTTTTGGGAAACAAAACCCGACTTGGTAACGTAGTGGAAAGAGACTTCTCTCGCGCAGGAGCTTCTCATCTGCTCGCACTAAGCGGATTGCACGTCAGCATAATAATGGGTATGCTGATGCTTTTACTCAAAAAGCTGCGCGTTCCAACAAAGGCTATTGCGGTAATATTGATAGTAGGCTCGATATTTTATCTTTTACTTACGGGAATCAAAATCTCTGCGGCACGTTCGGTAATAATGGTTTCGTTGGTCTATCTGTCATTGCTTTCAAGCAGACAACACGATTCCTTAACGTCGCTTTCGTTCGCGGGAGCTTTGATCATGCTTATATCGCCGTGCTCACTACTTGATGCGGGATTTTGGATGTCCTTCGGAGCAACGCTGGGCATACTTATTTACGTTCCGTTCTTCAACGACCTTATCGGCACGTTTACTGGTAAGCTTGGAAATAAAGCCAAGCTTCTAAAGCCTCTTACAACTATTGTATCTGCGCTCATTGCAGGCGTTTTTGCCTTGATGCCGTTGATCATCGTACTTTTCGTATTTATCAAGAAGATATCCTTGATGTCGATTATTTCTTCAGCCGTATTAGCCATACCGGCATACTTGATCATACTGTTTTCACTATTGTTTTTACTATTCAGCAAAATTCCATTTATAGCCTTTATCATAGCTAAAATACTTTCTTTTTCTGCGAACTTTATGACAGGGTACTGCGCTAAAATATCGGAAGTGGAAAACATAGTAGTATCTTTGAATTACCCGTTCGCAACGATAGCGGCGATAGCATTGTGCGCGGCTTTCGCTTATTCGATGATCAAAAAATCAAAGAATATGTTTACGTCATTGATACCGTTTGCATTGACGCTAACAGTCGTTGTTGGAGCTATGTACGTCTACAATTATTCCGAAAAAGACACCGTAAGCGTGTATTACGCAAATGCCTCCTCGACGTCGGATATGCTTGTTATATCAAACAACGGCGAAAGTATCATCTGTGACATTGGATCGGGTAGTAATAACTCATATTATTCAATATCGGATGCGGTTAGTGAGGCAAGATCAACCGAAATAAGAGCAATCATTTTATCAAGATATACCAGAAGACACGTGTCGTCTCTTTACAACGTATTTACAAGTCAGAAAGTGAAGGAGTTGTGGATACCTTATCCCTCAAACGACGATGATTACTACAAAATGGTTCGCATAGTAGAATATGCCGAGCGATACGGAGTAGCTGTCCGCGTATATCGCGACGGAGAAACTTTTTGCGTCTTTGAGGATACGCAGATTACACTTCATTCCTATAGTATAGATCGCTCTGCAACGGCAATATCGCTTATTAGTATTGACACACCGAAGGAACGGCTTGTATATTGCTCTCCCGCATTCAATGAAACCTCAAAAGAAGAGGTTGAAGAAATAAACAGTATAATCTCCGAATCCGATTACATAATTTTCGGAAATAAAGGGCCAAAGACTAAAACGGATTATTCTATTCCGTCTGAAAACAAGGCGACATTGATAGCTTTTAGCGATGAAACAAGGGCAGCATATTACATCGAAAGCAGCGAGAGACCTATTTCGTATTCATTAGTTACAGATCATTGCAAATTCTGCCTTGAAGATTGACAAATTAAAAAATGAATGTTATACTGTAAAAAACAGGGCTTTTAAAAAGGAACGTTTTAATGAAAATATCAAAATATGACATTACAACCGAAAAAAAGGGCATAAATATTAAGCTTGCCTGCGTATCGGATCTTCACGCAAGACCATACGGCAAGGTGATAGCCGCACTCGAAGCGATCTCGCCCGATGCCATACTTCTTCCGGGAGATATCGTAGAAATTGCCGCAGATTATATGGATTCGCGAAACCAAAACGGCTTGAAATTTCTCAAGGAAGCCGCACGCATCGCACCGTGCTATTATACCTATGGCAATCACGAGATTTATTATTCTCATGCGAGGGGCAAGAATTCGAAAACACCCGATCCAACGCTTTCTAAAAAGTATCTCGAAACGATTAGGTCTTGTGGGGTGCACTTGATAAACGATTCGTTTGAGGCATTGGAGATTACAAACGTAGTTCTGGTTGGCGGTCTGGTATGCGGCAGAGATATGGATCCCGCTTTGGACCAAAAAGATCCCGACCTGAATTTTTTGTCCGATTATGCAAAAAATCAAGGATTTAAGATCCTGCTTTGCCATTATCCTCATTACTACGAAAAATATCTCAAGGACATCGACGTGGATCTCGTCCTGTCGGGCCACGCCCACGGCGGTCAATGGCGTATATTCGGAAGAGGAGTGTATGCACCTCATCAAGGGCTTTTCCCGAAATATACCTCGGGAATTCACGATGGCAGACATATTATAAGTCGCGGCGCGGTCAACAATGCAAAGCCTATTCCTCGGCTTTTTAATCCCTGCGAAGTGATCGAAATAAGTATTCACTCGTAAGTTCTCGATACACAAAAAAATAAAAACGCAGCCGCTTACGCGAAAAAAGTCGAAAAAATTTTCATCGCGGAGTGATATGATCTGCGTTTTTTTCGTCTGTTATGGTGAAAGGCCTTTAAAAACTCACGAAAGGAATAAGCAAGATGGAAGACAGAGAAATAGTAGATCTGTATTGGGAGCGCTCCGAGACTGCTATTATCGAAACCGAAAACAAATACGGACGTTATTGCCGTTACATAGCGTATCAGATCCTGCGCAATGACGAAGATGCAAGCGAATGTGCCAATGACACTTATCTCAAAACATGGAATACGATACCGCCAAGTCGTCCCGAATCGCTCAAGGCATACGTGGGAAAGATAAGCAATCGACTTGCCCTGGATCGTTATAACGAGCAACACGCTCAAAAGCGCGGTGGCGGTCAGATACCTTTAATTTTTGAAGAACTTTCAGAATGTGTCGCGGATCAAGACAACGGGTTCGCTACGTGTGATGCCGTGGCTTTACGCGATGCGCTGAATAAATTTCTTTGGTCGTTGCCCAAAAAAACACGGGGTATTTTCATCCGCAGATATTGGTACGCAAGCTCGATCGAGGATATAGCCACTGATTATTCAATGAAAATCAGCACCGTGTCTATGCTTATGCTCAGAACAAGAAAAAAGTTGAAAGATTTTTTGTACAAGGAAGGATTCAACATATGATCAATAAAGACTTATTTGAAGCGTTGCGCGATATAGACGCTGAACTGATCCTTGAAGCCGCACCCATCGATAAAAATAAACGGACTTTTTCTAATGCACAGCTTCTTAAGTGGGGAATGGCGGTCGCCTGCTTGTGCATTTCTGTCATCGTTACGCTTTCAATCGTTCTTCGAATGAACAGAGATTGCGACCAAAACACGCTTCCGCCCATTGTTGTTGACAAGGTGAACGGAAACACAGGCGCTACCTTAGACGACAATTCTTCGGAAATGATACTTGATATGCTCGAAAGGGACGGTTGGACCAACGCGGACGCGAACGAGCAGGGAGATTATTCCATCACCGTTGCAAACGAAGTTATTCAATACGATTCGACAAGCGGAGAGCTCCGAAATATTACCAAGGGCAGAGTTCTGATTCTTGACCCGAACGACCGCGAAAGCCTTAATTTAATTTTACAATCATTGTATCCCGACGAAAGTACGTCGGAACAAGAATAACTATCTTAATCGAATGAGGTAAATTTATGAAAAAAACGTTAGCTGTTTTGCTTATGCTGATCATCAGCGTATCAATATTTACCGGATGCCTCGAGCTAAGTGACAAAAACGGAGGCACCGAATCCTTACCTGACACCCAAAGCACTGAAACGGAAACCACTACCAAGAAACCCGAAGATAGCGAAGAATCTTCAACAAGCACACCCGAGGATAATGAGGAATCAACGTCCAACAGTGAAACAACTTCTCCCGAAAATACAGAAAACGGTCTAAACTGCGGAACGACCGAAAGCGGTGAGCGCTGGTTTTACGCGCACGTGTCCGAAATAACGAGCGAATACATAGCCGTTATTCCATATGCCAACACCTTGGAATCAGATCACGCGGGAAACGGTGTAATAATAGTTTTCTACGACCAGAACATGTCGAATCTCGAAGTAAATTATACAGTATGTATCACCTACGACGGAACTATAGCTATAAGCGAGCCGCCGCAGATTCTTTCCGCTTCGTCTATTGAATTGGTCAAAGCTAGAGACTGAAAATATTATAAAGACGGTTGACCTGCAAAAGCAGATCAACCGTTTTTGGTTGGACGTACTATTTTAATACAAAATGCCCTTCGACTTTCTTGATTTTAAAATATTGCATTTTTATTTTGACCAAAGTGTACTGATATATTCGAAGTAATCGGAAAAAATAAAATACGGAAGACAAATCAAATTGAAAGGCTTGTGTATTATGAAAAAGCTGATAAAAATCATACTTATTTTGATAATAGTGATATCCGTGCTGTCTTCGTTTGCAATTCTCGGAGGCGCGGCTTATCTTGGGAGATACAAAAGCTCGCGCGTTGATCCGTCACTCTTGGAGATCGCGCACAGATCCGAAAAAACCAAATTTTACTGCTATGATTTCAGCGATCGTGACGGGCGAGTCGGAGAAGCCGTATTGATTGAAAGCGCAGAGCTTAACGGAGAGATAAAATACAAATACGTGCCTTACAACGAAATACCCGAGGATCTGATAAATGCATTTATCGCAATAGAAGACAAGCGATTTTACAAGCATGAGGGGATAGACTTTATACGAACAGCCAAGGCGGCATTTAACTATATTTTCGGTTCGGGAGATTTTGGCGGATCAACGATAACGCAGCAGTTGGTAAAAAATCTGACGGGAAACGACGATTTCAGCGTAAGCAGAAAACTATCGGAGGCTTTTTCGGCTATCGAGCTTGAAAAAGAGTACGACAAGACCGAAATTCTTGAGATGTATCTGAACGTCATAAATCTATCGGAGGGCTGTCGTGGTATCGGCGCGGCTGCAGAGTATTTTTATTCAAAAAAAACCTCCGAGCTGACTCTTTCAGAGTGCGCCACGATAGCGGCAATAACCAACAACCCCTCTAAATATAATCCAAAAAAGCACCCCGAAAATAACATCCAAAGACGCAATCTTATACTGAAATGTATGCTCGAAGCGAACTTCATAACCGATGACGAGTACAGCCGTGCCGTTGCAGAGCCTATCTCACTTAATCTTTCACAAGAGAGATCCGGGAGCGAAGTAAACTCCTGGTACGTAGATATGGTTATTGAGGACGTTTTGAGCGATCTATGTGCAAAATATAATATTTCACGTAGCTCTGCGTCACTAATGCTTTATCGCGGCGGACTCAAAATCTACACGGCAATGGATGCTGAAATACAAGCGATACTTGACGAATACTATTCCAACATCTACAACTTTCCGATTGATACCAATGGGAACCTTGCACAATCCTCAATGATAGTTATAGATCCGTACAACGGAGATATTCTTGGTGTCGTGGGTGCAATAGGCGAAAAGCAGGGAAACAGATTGCAAAATTATGCTACGGATACCAGACGCCCTCCGGGATCAGCGATCAAACCGCTATCCGTTTATTCAATTGCATTGGAACAGGGATTGATAGAATGGTCATCAATATTTGAGGATTCGCCCGTCAAGGAAGGGAACGAGACACAACCTCCGTGGCCCTATAATGCCGACAAGACCTATGCGGGCGAGGTAGATATACAGTACGCAGTTGAAAATTCGTTAAACACGGTGGCAGTAAAGGTTCTCGATATGGTCGGGAATGAGAAATCCTTGTCTTTTTTGAAAAACAAGCTCCTGATAAGCAGTCTTGACGATTCTGCAGATATAGGATCAGCGTCGCTTGCGCTTGGACAATCCTCTCGGGGAATAAGCCTGCGCGAGCTGACTGCGGCATATTCTGTTTTTCAGGAGGGAATAATGAGCAAACCCAGATCCTATTTTAAGGTCACGGACGAAAACGGACAGATCATTCTTGATAATTCACCGTCACAAGAGACCGTATTATCAAGAGAGACTGCCGCTATTATGACTAAGCTTCTTGAAAAAGTAGTGGACTCGGGAACGGCAAAAGGCATAATATCACTTGGCAAAACAACGGCGGTCGCCGGAAAAACGGGAACAACACAAAATAACTGCGACAGATATTTCGTCGGCTACACTCCCGAGCTCCTCGCAGGCGTTTGGTTTGGGTATGAATACCCGAAGCCCCTTGACGACTTTGGTGGGAATCCATCAATATACTTGTGGGACGAGATAATGAACGAGATATACGAAAAAACCGATTACGGCAAATCATCTCGCTTTGCGATGCCAGAAACCGTGCAAAAGCTGACCTATCCCACTCCGTCGGGAGAGCTAACTAAAAACGGGGAAAACACTTCCGAGGTAAAGGACGGGTGGTTTGCATTCAACGAGAATAATCACTGACAAAAAATCATATACTGTGTTGGCAGTCTGTCAACACAGTTTTTTTAGGCGAGGAACACAATGGCATCAAAAGCGTCATCAAGAAATAATTTATTCAACGGCATTTCTCTTGTATGCGGTACGATCTGCTCGTTTTTTTTTATAGGATCAATAATAGTTTCGGGAAGTCCGTTTGATATGATACATAAGCTCAACGTAGGCAACATTCTGCCTCCTATGTGGCTTTGGGGATTTTTAAATTTAATTTGGGGTTTTTTAGTAGGATACGCCGCAGGATTGATAATTTTTGAATTTCTTTGCAATAAAGGGCATGGCGAAAGGGAAATATGCGTTTACAAGGGTGGTTTGTTTTTTCTTTCGGCTTTGTATTTCTTTGGTTTGCATTATCCTTTATTTTTTGTTGGCGAAAAGCTGTTCGTTGCGTTGCTTGCAGTGCTTATCGCAGCGGCATGCGCCTGTCTTTGCGCTTTCTTTTGGTCAAAGGTCTCGGCATTAGCGACCGTTATAATGGGATCGTATGCCTTTTGGCTTTTTTACGTGGTTTTCGTGACTCTTTCAATAATCGTGCAAAACTGATCGATTTTTCAAATTATTTACAAACAAAGCTATTGACAAGCACGAATTTATGTAGTATAATGAACAGTAGTCATAGTATATATTCGGAGGAATATTTTAATGAAAACTGTTAGACTTGTGTCTGTAATTCTTGTATTCGCGATGCTTTGTTGCTCGTTTATCGCTTGTTCTACAACTGAAAAAGAGGTGGAGCTTCCCGAAAGACCCTTTTATGATATAAAGGTTTCTTTCCAGATAAAGAACGATTCCGGAAAGACTATCGTTGATGCAGAAAACTACAATTACAAGGGACACGAAGATCCCACTATACTCAACATAGTCACAGATTACCTCGCGATTGAGGCTAACTTCAAGTATACAGTCGATGAAAACAACATACTTACCAAGATCGGTGGCACTAAGGCAGGCAAGAACGAGTACTGGTCCTTCACTAT
>CAZQLJ010000008.1:0-19336 GCA_964594085.1 uncultured Clostridium sp. | reverse complement strand
ATGACCATTCAGTGCTTCTTCGAAAACAATCTTAACGTTTCCGAAACCTCAAGAAAGCTTTTCGTACATAGAAACACTCTCGTATACAGACTTGAAAAGATCCGCAAGATCACAGGTCTTGACCTTCGTGAATTCGAGCACGCTATCACCTTCAAGGTAGCGCTTATGGTCAAGAAGTATCTCGGAAGCAAGCCTTCGAAGTATTGATTTTAACCGACATTGATAGACATTCATATAAGCGAGACGTCTCACCTGAGCGTTTCGCTTATTGGATTGTTATCGGAGCTTTTGACACTGTGGAGCTATAAAAAAGAATGCAAAAAAACACAGTTCAAGGAGGCTAAATAATGAAAAAATATACCTATACAGTCAAGGGATTGAACACCCCCGAAAAAGCAGAGGAGGCAGTAAGGATAGTTGCCGCGATCCTTCCCGACGCAACCGATATAGAGTGCGATCAGGAAAGCTCGACTCTCTCTTTTTCGATAAAATTCAACAAAACCAACCAAAACGATGCAGAGCAAAGACTGCTCGGCGCATTTGCCTTGTCAGATCTCGAGCTGATACTTCCCGAGGGAGTCAATACGTATTCCTACGTGGGAGATAAGCCGAAAAAGGTAAGAACGGTGCCGCTTGCTGTAGCCGTATCGCTCATCGCCGCTTTTATGGCGCTTGCAGTGCTTTTCACCTTCGCGTCCTGCGGATTTTATTCGGTGGGCATAAACGGAGGGATCATTACCTCCGGCACGAACAACGGAAGCTCCTCCGAAACCACCCCCGAGTATATCTCCGATCTTGTCAAGCTCGACGAGATTTTCCGTATGTATTCCTACGAGGGAGTCGACGAGGAAGCGATGCGCGCGGCGATACTCAAGGCATACGTCGAGGCAACCGGAGATCTTTACGCCGAGTATATGACGGCAGAGGAATATCAGAGCTATCTTGACGATAACGCGGGCGACTTCGTCGGCGTAGGAGTTTCCGTCGTATATACCACCATAAATATCAACGGATATGATTACAACGTGCTGCAGATAATCTCGGTCTTTGCCGATTCTCCCGCGCTTGAAGCAGGAGTGCAGGTAGGCGACTGCGTTATGTACACGGGTATCGGCGAAAATAAAGAGATGGTTCAGACTCTCGGATACACCGAGGCGATCAGCAGGATCCGCGGAGAAGCGGGAACTCTTGCCGAGTTCACGGTATTCCGTCCCGACAAAAATGAAGCTTCGGGATATAAGGAGATCGAATTTTCGATCGAAAGAAGAGCAGTAACCTCAGAATCGGTCACTTACCGCATAAGCGAGACCAACAGCAAGGTAGGAATAGTCAGCGTTACGGGCTTTGACTTGACCACCGCGCCTCAGTTTACCGAAGCGGTAGATTCGCTCAAAGCTCTCGGATGCGAATATTTCGTGTTCGATATGCGAAACAACCCGGGCGGAGCGCTCAACGCAATACAAGCTGTGCTTTCGTATTTCCTTGACAAAGGAGATCTGATAGTCTCCACCGAATACAGCGACGGCTCTAAAAACGAATACTTTGTTAAAGAGGCAAAATATGCCTCGGAGTATTCAGGCTATAACGTAAGCAAGTCGGATATCGGAAAATATAAGGACCTCAATATGATAGTCCTTACGAACGAGAACACGGCAAGTGCGGCAGAGCTCTTCACGGCGACTATGCGCGATTACGGACTTGCAGAAATCGTCGGAACCAAGACCTACGGCAAGGGCTGTATGCAGAGCATTCTTTCTCTGTCGCGTTACGGCCTCGACGGTGCACTTCGCGTTACGAGTGCAATGTATTTCTCGAAGAGCCATACCGTATATCATAATATAGGAATCGTGCCCGATCATGAGGTCGAGCTTAGCGAGGAAGCCGCGGGGTATAATTTCCTGCTTCTTCCCGAAGAATTGGATGATCAGCTTCAAAAAGCTATTGAAATAATAACACAATAATAAGAAATCAAGGAGAACTACTATGTCGAACAACAAACAGATGCTTTATACACCCGAAGGATACAAGGTGCTCACCGATGAGCTCAACTACCTCAAGACGACAAGAAGAGAAGAGATCAAGGAAGCAATCGCAATAGCGAAGGGCTTTGGAGACCTTTCCGAGAACGCAGAGTACGACGAGGCAAGAAACGAACAGGCAAAGACCGAGGCAAGAATCAAGGAGCTCGAGGAGCTCGTTGCAAACGCAGTCATAGTAGACGAGACCAAGCTTGATACAAGCGTAGTATCTCTCGGCTCGGTTGTAACCGTTTACGACGTCGAGGAGGACGAGGATATCACGTACAGCATCGTCGGTTCCAACGAGGCAAACCCCATGGAGCACAAGATCTCCGACCAGTCCCCCATCGGTAAGGCGCTTATGGGAGCAAAGGCGGGAGATACCGTGGTTATCGAGGTTCCTTACGGTACGATCCACATGGAGATCAAGGACGTAACAAGAAAGTAATAAAAAGAAAAAGCTAAAACGGAGAAAAATATGGGAGACAACAAAGATTTCGACGAGTCAAAGCTTGATACGACTGAAATCAGGTTGACCTCGGAAAATAAAATACTGTCAAAGCTTTCAAATTTTTGGTATCACTATAAGTGGACGGTAATAATAGTCGCATTTTTCGCGACGATACTTATAATCGGCGTGGTTCAGATGATCCAAAAGGAAGAGGACGACACGTATGTCGTGCTTGCCGCGCCCACGACCTTTTACGGCGAGGACCTTTCGGGCATAAATGCCGCGCTTGAATCTCTAATGCCATCCGATATAAACGGAGACGGAAAAAAGAGCGTCTGCCTTATGACCTACTCGATATATTCCGAGGAGGAGATGAAGGCGGCCAATGAGGAAGAAACCGACGAGAACGGTCGTTTTGTAACGAAGGTGTCGCAGAGTCATAATACCTCGGAGCATCAGTCCTACGTTGAGTACCTCAGAACCGGCGAGGCATCGATACTCTTTGTAAGCGAGTATTTGTATGAGAGTCTGCGCGATAACGATACGCTTCGTTCGATGAGTGAGCTGTTCGGCGAAAAGCTTCCCGAGGGCACTCTTGCCGACGGATACGGCGTGCGCCTTGGCGACCTTGAGATCTACGATTTCTGTCCTGAGCTGCAAAGACTTCCCGCAGATACGGTAGTTTGTCTGAAGCGTGCGCATATATGGGGCGCAAGCTCAAACGAGAAGACCTATGCCGCACTCGAGGAATATTTTAAAAGCATAGTTAGCTTCGGAGAATGACCCGAGGCGACCTTAAAACCACATAAAAACCAATGCCGATTTGATAAACAGATCGGCATTTAACAACTAATATGAAAAAATCACATCTTGGAAATCTAATTTTGCTTTTCGTTGCGGTGATCTGGGGCTTTGCCTTCGTGGCGCAGGCACTCAGCACGAATAGCGGACTTGGCCCCGTGAGCTTCAATGCCGTCAGAGTTGCGATAGGCGCTTTGACGTTAATTCCCGTGGTTCTGATATTCGACCGTAAAAAAGAGAGCGCAGAGAGCAAAAAAAACCTTCTTATCGGCTCGCTTGTAAGCGGTATCGCCCTGTTTTTCGCTGCAAATCTTCAGCAATACGCGATCTCGATCAACTCCAACCCGGGCTTTGCAGGATTTATCACCGCGCTGTATACCGTTTGGACTCCCGTGGCCTATTTCATCTTTTTCAAGCATAAGACCGCGCTTAACGTCTGGATAGCGGTCGCGATTTCGATCGTTGGCTTCTATATGCTTTGTATGACCGACGGCGGCAAGATCTCATTCGGTCCCGACGTTATCCTATTGCTTATAAGTACGTTTTTCTGGACGGCGCAGATCCTTGCAGTCGGACATTTCGCGCAAAAGACCAGTCCTCTCAAGCTCTCGCTCGGTGAATATACCGTCTGCGTGATCTTGTCGTTCATATACGCGTTCATTTTCGAGCGCGACGGACTGACGGTGCAAAATCTGCTCGACGCGAAATGGTCGATACTTTATTGCGGCGTTTTGTCGGTCGGTGTAGCGTACACCTTGCAGGTAGTCGGTCAGAGACTGACCAGCCCCGTTTTTGCCGTTATAATTATGTCAACCGAGTCGGTCTTTTCAGCGATCGGCGGTGTGCTCTGGAATCTGATCGTTCCCGAGGCGCTCGCGGTCGATCAGCATATATCGGCGGTCGGCTACGTTGGGTGTGCCGTGATATTTGTGGGTGTGGTTATCTCACAGATAGACTTTACAAAATTATTCAATCGAAGAAAGGGAACAAACGATGAAGCTTCTGTTTAAACAACGTATGTTTTCGTGGTTCGATAGCTACGATATCTACGATGAATGCGGAAATACTGTGTTCACCGTAAAGGGTGAGCTGTCGTGGGGCAAGCTGCTCAATATATACGATGCTTCGGGCAAATACGTCGGCTCGCTCAAGCAAAAGGTGTTCAGATTTCTGCCCACGTTTGAGATATACATCGGAGACCGATTGGCAGGCACGATCCAAAAGGAGTTTACCTTCTTCCGTCCTTCGTTCCATATAGATTGCAACGGCTGGTACATATCGGGGAACTGGTTCGAATGGGATTATATGATCGTTTCTCCGAACGATGAAGGCATTGCAATTGTTTCCAAGGAAGTACTTAATTGGACAGACACCTATTCCATCGATGTTCGCGACCCCGCCAACGCGGTTGCCGTGCTTATGATAGTTCTGGCGATCGACGCGGAAAAAGACACGAGAGATTAAAGAAAGAGCCCGTTACCGATCCAAAAACGGATCGACGGGCTTTTTTGTCAGCCCAAAAAATCAAATCCAATCCAAAGCTTTGTTGAAAAACCAAAAAATAGAGGCAAAAAACATAAAATCTTCACAGTAAATTCATCAATATGTGATACCATATAAGGTAAAGTAGTATCATTCGCACGCTTGTACAGAACAGGAGATTCAATGAAAACCGCTTTGAATTTAAATCTTGGAGAGGGAACGTTTGTCGGGGTCGATGTCGGCTCTACGACGGCGAAAATAGTAGTAGTCAGAAATAACGAAATTATATATGATAGCTATGAACGCCATTTTTCGCAGGTTCGTCCCAAGACGCTCGAGCTCATCAGACGCGTCAGAGAATACATCTGCGACGACGACATAAGAATAGCTGTTTCAGGCTCGGCAGGACTTGGAATGGCTCGCTCGGCAAACATTCCGTTCGTTCAGGAGGTCTTTGCCACGGGCGAGACTGTCAAGCGCTTCGAGCCCGATACAAGTGCGGTCATAGAGCTTGGAGGAGAGGACGCAAAGGTCATTTTCTTTAAGGGCGGAGTAGACGAGAGAATGAACGGTACCTGCGCAGGCGGAACTGGAGCGTTTATCGATCAGATGGCTACCTTGCTCGACGTTTCCGTAAACGAAATGGACGAGTTGAGTCAGAGGGCAACGAGAATATACCCTATAGCATCGCGTTGCGGAGTTTTCGCCAAGACCGATATCCAGCCCTTGCTCAATCAGGGCGCGGCAAAGGAGAATATAGCCGCAAGTATTTTTGCCGCAGTTGCAAATCAGACTATTGCGGGACTTGCGCAGGGAAGAAGGATCGAGGGCAAGGTAATGTTCCTCGGAGGACCGCTGTATTATTGTAAGGGCTTGCGTAAGGCATTCGTCGATGCGTTGAAGCTCGGAGAGAACGAGGTGATATTTCCCGAATATGCAAGACTTTCGGTCGCGCTTGGTGCAGCGCTTTACGCTTCAAAGCAAAAGGAAGCATTTACGTATGAGGAGCTTGAAGCGAGGATAGAAGCAAGCACTCACGAAAAGATAGAGACCGCCCACGGCGATCCGCTTTTTCGTGACGAGCAGGAATATCTTGAATTCAAAGCAAGGCACGCGAAGGCAACCGTCGATTGCGTTTACCCGAGCGACTACGACGGGGGCAATACATATCTCGGCATCGACTGCGGTTCAACTACCACGAAGCTTACCCTTATCGGAGACAAAGGCGAGATATTATATTCGTTTTATGACTCAAATCGAGGAAATCCCGTCGAGATAGTAAAGCATCAGCTTGAAGAAATATACACTCTGTTTGGAGATAAGCTCGTGATCAGAAGCTCGGCGGTGACGGGATACGGGGAGGAGCTTATAAAGCACGCCTTCCATATAGATCTCGGTCTTGTCGAGACTATGGCGCATTTTACCGCCGCGCACTACTTCGATCCGCAGGTGGATTTCATTCTTGACATCGGCGGACAGGATATAAAATGCTTCAAGGTCAAAAATAACGCGATCGACAGCATAATGCTCAACGAGGCTTGCTCGTCGGGATGCGGATCGTTTATAGAGACCTTTGCAAAGTCAATGGGATACGGTATCGAGGAGTTTTCACAGCTCGGATTGTTTGCAAGATCACCCGTTGACCTCGGCTCGCGCTGTACGGTGTTTATGAATTCGTCTGTAAAGCAGGCGCAAAAGGACGGTGCAGGAGTCGGAGATATCTCTGCGGGACTTTCTATGAGCGTAGTAAAAAACGCTATATATAAGGTTATAAGAGCGACCAGCGCAGAGGAGCTTGGACAGCACGTCGTCGTGCAGGGCGGTACGTTCTATAACGATGCAGTGCTCCGCGCGTTTGAGAAGGAACTTGGCAGAGACGTAGTCCGTCCGTCGATAGCGGGACTTATGGGCGCATATGGCGCGGCACTCTATGCAAGGTCTGCAAAAACAGAGCGCTCAACTATAATGAGCAGAGAAGAGCTCAAGGGCTTCACTCACACCTCAAAGGCGGCGACCTGCCACGGTTGCACCAATAACTGTCGCTTGACGGTCAACACCTTCAGCGGAAATGAAAAATATATATCGGGAAACAAGTGCGACAGGGGTGCAGGCCTTGGAGATCTTGCCGACAAGCTTGAAATAGTGCCCAATCTTCATAGGTATAAAAGAGAAAAGTTCAGTGAGCTGATGAAGGATACGGGAGAGTCGGAATTTTTGGAGGGCAAAAAGTGCCGCGGCACGATCGGACTGCCTTTAGCGCTCGGCATGTATGAGCTTGGCGTTCTTTGGCATACGCTTTTCAGAGAGCTTGGATATAAGGTCGTTTTTTCGGGCTTTTCAAACCGTTCGACCTATACCAAGGGTCAGTATTCTATCCCGTCAGATACCGCCTGCTACCCTGCAAAGATAATGCATGGACATATAGAGACTCTTATCGAGCAGGGTGTGGATGCCATTTTCTACCCTTCACTGACATATAACGTGGACGAGCATATCAGCGACAACCACTATAATTGTCCCGTGGTTGCATATTATTCCGAGCTTCTTGCGGGTAATATGGAGTCGCTGCGCAAGGTGAAATTTATTTACCCGTATCTGAATATCAACGACAAAAAAGAAATACTCAACGAAATGTGGGCAGATCTAAAGAGCAAGACCGACATAAAGAAAAGAGAGCTCAAGCTCGCCATAGACAAGGCGTTTGGTGCATATAATGAGTGGATGGCGGATATTCGCCGCGAGGGCGACAGAGCAGTAGCCTTCGCCAGAGAGCACGGTAAGAGAATTATGATCCTCGCGGGCAGACCATATCATATAGACCACGAGATAGGACACGGAATAGACCGCCTTGCCGCAAATCTCGGATTTGTTGTAGTTACTGAGGATTCAATCGATCTTTCGGATATCCACCCGACAGTTGACGTTCTCAATCAGTGGACATACCACGCTCGTTTGTACGCATCTGCAATCTACGCGACTGAAAATGACGACGTCGAGCTTGTTCAACTCGTATCATTCGGTTGCGGTATCGACGCGATAACCACCGACGAGGTAAGATCTCTGCTTGAGAAAAACGGCAAGCTGTATACACAAATAAAGATAGACGAGATAACAAATCTCGGAGCAGTAAACATCAGACTCCGCAGTTTGCTCGGCGCGCTTGACTTTTCGGCAAAGGACTAATCTGCTGACGATCTCAAAGGAGGTCATATATGAAAAACAAAAAAACAAGGATCTCGGACGAAGGAAGAGTTGTCTTTACCAAGGAGATGAAAAAGGACTACACCATACTTTTTCCGACTATGCTACCACGGCACTTCAAAATACTTTCCAAGGTCTTCAACCACTTCGGATATAAGACAGAACTGCTTGAAAACGGCACCCACGGCGACTCAAAGGAGATAATAGATGTCGGATTGAGAAGCGTACATAACGACGTCTGCTATCCCGCGCTACTCGTCATCGGTCAGTTTATCCACGCGCTTGAAAGCGGAAAATACGACGTGAACAAGACGGCGCTTCTGATGACTCAAACGGGAGGAGGCTGTCGCGCCTCAAACTATATCTCGCTGATACGCAAGGCGCTCAAGAAGGCGGGGTTTGAGCAGGTTCCCGTTATATCACTCAATTTCTCAGGGCTTGAAAAGAATCCGGGATTTAAGTTGACCTTGCCTATGGTGAAGCCCGCGCTTTACAGCGTGCTCTACGGCGATCTTATTATGTGCCTTGTCAATCAGCTACGCGCCCGAGAGACAGTCAAGGGAAGCGCCGAGGCGATTGCAGACAAGTGGACGGAGATACTTACCGAAGAGATGACAAGCAAAAGGATATCTTATTCCGAGGTCAAAAGGAATTACCGCAAAATAATAGAGGACTTTGCAAGCGTCGAAAGACGTGACGACCCCGTAGTAAAGGTCGGAATAGTTGGTGAGATATTTGTAAAATTCTCCCCTCTTGGCAATAATAACCTTGAGGACTTCCTCGTGAGCGAGGGAGCAGAGCCCGTTATGGCGGGACTTCTCGATTTCGTGCTCTACTGCGCGTACAATCCTGTGCTTGATGCCCAACTTTACGGCAAAGGCAAGGCCGCCGCGCCGATATATAAGCTGGTCTGCGCTTTTCTTGCGAAGAAGCAGCAGGATCTTATCGATATTATCGCCGCTGACGGCAGATTTACACCACCGTCGCCGTTTAAAAACACCTGCAGGGCTCACGAGGGCTATATCAGCAACGGAGTCAAGATGGGAGAGGGCTGGCTTCTCACCGCAGAGATGCTTGAGCTTATCGAAAGCGGAGTTGAGAATATCGTGTGCGCACAGCCCTTTGGTTGCTTGCCTAACCATATCGTCGGAAAGGGTATGATGAAGCCTATCAAGGAAAAGCACGAGGGCGTCAACATCGTCGCTATCGATTACGACCCGGGCGCAACGAGGATAAACCAAGAAAATCGCATCAAGCTTATGCTTGCTAATGCAAATCAGACCTTGGAGTTGCAAAATGTTTGATATATAGGGAAGAAAGATAAAATGGGAAAATTCAAAGAAAAATTATTTCGCTTCTTTTACGGAAGATACGGCACCGATCAGCTCTATAAATTTTGCTTGATATTGGTGCTTTTGCTTATGGTAGCAAGCCTCGTGTTGCAGTTCGTACTGCCCGAGGGACTTGTTTCTGCCATCGTGAGCCTGTCGATCAGCGTGCTGACGTATTTCTTGCTGTTCTGGATGATATTTCGATCAATGTCGAGAAATATCTATAAACGTCGCCGCGAAAACGAAAGATATCTCAGAATAAGCGGCGCGGTGAAAAGATTTTTCATCGGCAATACGTCAAGAAAGACAAAAAGCGCCAACCGCGACGATCAGTACTATATCTTCAGAGATTGCACCAAATGTAAGGCGACACTTCGCCTGCCGAGAAAAAAAGGCAAGCATTCGGTGAAATGTCCGAGATGCTCGCATAGCTTTTACGTCAGATCAAAATAAACCGACTTCAAATCACTGTAAGGAGAACGACCATGGCACAGAAGAAAAAGAAAAGCAGCAGGCTTGCAAGAAAAGTGAAAAGAAGAGTAATTAAGGGCATTATTATACCCCTGATACTCCTGATGTTCGCGTACGTGTTCGTCAGCGCAGTCGATCACTTCGACATCAATATTGGATTGGATCTTGATCTGCAGGGATACGGCATTTTTGAGCTGTTCAACCCGAATGACAGCGGCAAGGAAGAGGAGACCTCCTCGGTGCCCAAGCCGCCGATAGTGCTTGAGGGCGACGAGGTCGCATTCCACTTTATTGACGTAGGTCAGGGCGACGCGATACTGATCACCACCGCCGAGGGCAATATTCTCGTCGATACGAGTGAAATAGGCGAGAGAGATCTGCTTGTAAAGTATCTTGCCCAGCAGAATATCACCTCGCTGAAATATTTGATATTGACTCATACCGATGCCGACCATATCGGAAGCGCCGACTACGTCGTTGAGAACTACGACGTCGACACCGTAATGATGACCGACTATGAGGCTACCACAAAGACTTACGAAAGATTGCTGACCGCGATCGAAAATAAGAATACGAACGTTATCATCGCCGAGTCGGGATACGTATTCACCCTCGGAGCTTTGCAGATGACGGTGATCGGCCCTGCCGAAAAGATCAATGATCCTAACGAAATGAGTCTGGTCATCAAGGCAGAGCACGGAGATACTTCCGTGATGCTCACCGGTGATGCGGAGCTCGAATCGGAGGCTGCGATCCTCAAGCATTGGTCCGCCGAGTCGTTGCAGGTCGATATATTGAAGGTCGGACATCACGGATCGAGAACGTCCACTACCGACGAGTTTCTCGCAGCGATGAACCCCTCTGTTGCAGTCATTTCCTGTGGCGAGGGCAATTCCTACGGACATCCTCACGAGGAGATAGTAGATAAGCTCACCGAAAAGGGAGTTACGATATACCGCACCGACAAGGACGGCACGATAGTTATCATCAGCGACGGCAAGGAATGGAACGTAGTTGAAGACCAAAATTCATAAATAAAAATTGTGGAGACGTTTGAATGAATGAGCATGTAAAAGAGTATTTAGAACAATACCCACGTGAAATTGTTGATTTGTTTAACAGCTTGAGACATATCGTTTTTGAGAGTGCTTTGTCTGAGCCAAATGAAACACTTTGGGCTAAATTGCCGAGCTATTACGTGGGTGAGTCTTTTGTAAGGCTTATCCCATTCAAAGATCATATCAACATTGAAGCCAAGGCTATACTAAAGTATAAGGGAGCGATGTCCAAGTATAAGGTAACACCCAAGGGAATGCTACAAATTTTTTTGAAGCAAGACATCCCTGTAGATATGCTGAAGCAGATATTTGCTGAAACCTTTAACTGACAATTCATTCAAAAATTAAAACCGACAGATTTTATCTGTCGGTTTTTTCGTGAGAAGCGGGAGTTTGTCCTATGTTTTATTTTTTAAACTGTGCTCCGAACGCGGCACAAGCGCGGTAGTCCTGTCCCTCCTTGTCCATACCGAACGCGTTCCACGCGGCAGGACGGAAGATCTTGTCCTCGGGTACGTTATGCATGCTTACGGGGATGCGGAGCATAGAGCAGAGCGTGATAAGGTCTGCGCCTATGTGACTGTAGGAGATCGCTCCGTGGTTAGCGCCCCAGTTGTTCATAACGTCGTACGCTGTCTTGAACGCACCCTCGCCGGTGCAACGGGGAGCGAACCAGGTGCAAGGCCAAGTGTAGTCTGTGCGAGCCCAAAGCGTGTCGCTGACCTTGTGGGGCAGAGCAACAGTCCAGCCCTCCGCGATCTGCATTACAGGACCGAGACCCTTGACGAGATTGAGCCTTATCATAGTCACGGGCATTTCCGCCTTAGTTTCAAATCGTGAAGAATAGCCACCACCACGGAAGTAACCAATGTCTGCGTAATTCCATGTGGTGTTCGCCATAACGGTGTCGCAGTCCGCGTCGGTCATTTCGTACCAGGGCTTCATAACTGCGTTGCCGTTTTCATCCTTGACCTCGCCGCAAGCGTCAAGACAGCAAGCGCCCGAATTTATAAGATGAATGATTCCATCGCTTTCCTTTGCCTTACCGTCGATATCGTAGCCCGTGCAACGCTTGATCGCGTCGCCAGACCAATATGTGCGCACGTCGGCAAACATCTGCGCGCGGTTGGTAAGCAGCTTCATAAATAGCATACCAAGACCGTTGAGAACGTCGTTTTCGGTTGCGAGAATATAAGGCTCTCTCGCTCCGTTCCAGTCGAACGAGGTGTTGAGTAGCGACTCGGGGAAATCGCAGTTAGGATAGAAGTCTGTCCACTGTCTCTGACCCTGGAAGCCTGCCGCGATCGCGTTGTGACCAACCATTTCCTCCTCACAGCCACGGGGCAGATTTTCGTTGCCGTTCATAAGATCCTTGATTATGACCATCATCTTGACCACGAACTCCCAATCGGCATCCTTGTGCTCGCGGCTTCTCTGAAGCTCGGCAGGGTTCTTGTCAAAGCCTTCAATGCACTTTTCCTTGACCCAAGCGAGTGCCTTTTCGTATTCCTTCTTGTCGTATATTTCCTCTGTCATTCGACGGATGATCTCGACCTCGTCGACAGACTCAACTCTCATTCCGAGATAATCCTCGATAAAATCGGTGTCGATGATCGAGCCGCCGATGCCCATACAGATCGAGCCGATCTGTAAATAAGACTTTCCGCGCATCGAAGCCGCCGCAACCGCCGCGCGACCGAAACGAAGGAGCTTTTCTTCAACGTCCTCGGGAATGGTCGTGTCGTCAAGATCCTGAACGTCGTGACCGTATATGCCAAACGCGGGTAGACCCTTTTGCGCGTGAGTTGCCAGAACCGAGGCGAGATAAACTGCGCCGGGGCGCTCGGTGCCGTTAAAGCCCCAGACCGCCTTGATGGTGTTGGGATCCATATCCATCGTCTCCGCGCCGTAGCACCAGCAGGGAGTTACGGTCAGAGTGATGTCAACTCCTTCGCGGCGGAACTTGTCCGCGCACGCCGCCGCCTCCGGGGCGCGACCGATAGTTGTATCGGCAATAACGACCTTCACGGGCTCGCCGTTAGAGTATCTGAGGTTTTCGGTGAAAAGCGCCGCCGCGCGCTTTGCCATATTCATAGTCTGATCCTCGAGTGATTCGCGAACCTTTAGCGCTCCGCGACGACCGTCGATCGTTGGGCGAATACCGATAACGGGATATGCGCCGATAAGTCTGCTTTTTGCCATATTGTCCTCCTATATAATAGAGAAAATTTTGTCTACTACTTGAATTATAGTTGATTTTATGTTAAAATACTTGTACAAACATCGAAAATGTTTGCACAATAGTCAACATTACTCTCTGCGAGGTGAAAATAATGAAATTTTCCGACTACGAGGAGAACGAGCAACGCGGCTCGGGCTCATTTCCGATACAGTATTACTACGTCGACGAAAAGCATCCCAGATACGTCATGCGTCTGCATTGGCACCGCGAATTTGAGCTTGTCAGAGTCATTAAGGGGGAGCTTGCGCTCTACCTCAACAACGAAAAGCATATCGCAACCGCGGGCGACGTCGTATTTATCGCGTCGGGCACGCTCCACAGAGCCGAGCCGACCGATTGCATCTACGAGTGTGTGGTTTTTGATCTGAGCATCGTTTCGGGATACAGCAACACGAAAATCTCGTCGATGATCCACCCGATAATTAGCGGCGACGTCGAGACCGATATTACCTGCGATAGCGCCGCGCCTATCGCAAGAGAGCTTATCAGATCAGTTGCCGAGGCGGGAGCTTACTTCGAGCTTAAGGTCTCGTCGCTTGCCGCAGAAATGATCTACGAAATGTATTCGTCGGGGGCTGTACGCGCACCGCATGACGAAAACAAGCGGCTCACCCACCGTCGCGCGCTTATGACTCTGCTTCTTGATACGATCGAGAGGGAATATAGCCGAAAAATAACCCTCTCTGAGCTCTCCGAGATCGCTCAGATCAATGAAAAATATCTCTGCCGCTTCTTCAAGGAGTTTACGGGACAGACCCCGATCGACTACGTCAACCGCCTGCGAGTCGACCGCGCCTGCTACGAAATGACGGTCAATAAGCTCAACGTGACCGAAACGGCGTACGAATGTGGCTTCAATGAGCTGAGCTACTTTTCAAAATGCTTCAAGAAATATAAGGGCATCTCGCCGGGGCAGTATCGTTCCGAATTCTGCTCGGAGAATAGGGAGAGTAAAAATGCAAACTAAAACAAGATGCTTTTGGTGTAATCTCAAAAACCCGATCTACGTAAAATATCACGACGAGGAGTGGGGAATCCTTCACGCAGACGACGAATATCTCTTTGAAATGCTTGTCCTCGAGTCATTCCAAGCAGGATTGTCTTGGGAGTGCGTGCTGAACAAAAGGGAAGCCTTCCGTGTGGCGTTCGACGGCTTTAACCGAGAAAAAATAGCCGCTTACGGTGAAGAAAAGCTCGCCGAGCTTTATGAGAACAAGAATATCATCCGGAATCGTCTGAAAATAAGAGCCGCAGTCGCTAACGCCACCATTTTTGGCAAGATCGTCGACGAATTCGGGAGCTTTTACGATTACTTGATGACCTTTACGCACGGAGAGATCATCTGCGAGTGCGATAAAACGACCTCGCCTCTCTCCGACGCGATCTCAACCGACCTGCGAGTGCGCGGAATGAAATTCGTCGGCACGACGATAATTTATTCCTACCTGCAAGCAGTAGGCATAATAAACTCGCACGATAAGACCTGCTTTCTGCACCCCGAAAACTAAAAAAATCCGAGAACGCTATGCGCCTTGTTCATAAGGACAGTTTTATAAATGGAATAGTAGACGAGCGAATACCGCCAGAAGCTCCCTTGTGTAAAGGGAGCTGTCGCGAAGCGACTGAGGGATTGTTTTACAAAGAATTTTAGCTTTTTACAATCCCTCCGTCACGGCATTGCCGTGCCACCTCCCTTTACACAAGGGAGGCTTTTTGTTTACCTGCAAGTGCGCACTTACTCACCGCCGAATACGGCGGTGCAATAGAAAAAAGCCGATATGGAATTCAATCCATATCGGCTTTTGTAATTATTCATTTTCCCAAATCATTTCAATAAACTTAAAGTCATCGACAATTGTTATACTATCTATTATCTCATTATGTTCACCGATACAAAGATATCGTGGCTCATCATTCTCTTTCGTTAGCTCATAATAATAGTAATTGACTACGGGGGATTTTGCGTTTGCTTCTCCAAATCTATCAACAAATTCAGGAAACGAGCAAGAACTTTTAATAAATTCTTTTACTTCCTTAATGTTTATCGGATAGTTTGTCTGCGTATATCTCAACGGATAGGAATCAATCGTGCGTATTTCACACTCCAGATTATTTTCTGCATATATATGCAAACCTTCGTTCTTTATCCGTTTATTATACCCCTCTCTTAATAAGCAGAATTCATCAGCAGTATAAAAATCCAATTGTGTAATACCAATCTGATTTTCATCATAATTTTCGTACATCAAATCAATACAGAAAAAATAATAATGTTCACCTGCACGGACAGGGATCGTTGCCTCAGCCTTTGCCCAGTTTTTCGAATTTCCAATATACTCGCTTTGATGAATAGGGACATCTTTAAGATTAAATTCATCGGTAGGACCACTATAAATAGCGACTAATGAATCTACTTGTATTAGTAAATCCTCACTTTTCGATCTTACTTCGGGAGAAAACAACTCATATATTGCAGCCTTATCCTTGTTGTCCAATGCTTCGAAAAGCTTCGGTAAAAGTTCTTCGAATGCCTTCTCCTCGTCGTTTGGAATATAAACCAAACCACATGAAGCTACAGAAAGAAACAAAGTCCCCAATAAGATAAATACTATAATTTTCTTATACATCATCTTTTTTTATCAATTCGCCTCGGGAAGAATATTGTCAATATCTATTTCTTCTTCAGGCGCGGCAAGACGGGGAGCCTTTATAACAAGCCTCGGCTCTGCCTTGTTGACCACGCATTCGCGAGTGATGATTACCTCCGCAACGTCGTCGCGAGAGGGAATTTCAAACATTATCTTGGTCATAACGCCCTCGATGATAGAGCGAAGTCCGCGCGCACCGATCTTTCTCTCGGTCGCAAGCTCGGCGATGCTGAGCAGAGCGTCGTTCTCAAAGGAAAGCTTTACTCCGTCGATCTCAAAGAGCTTCTGATACTGCTTTATGATCGCGTTCTTCGGCTCGGTGAGGATGCGTATGAGCGCGTCGTTGTCAAGCTCGGAGAGCGAGACTATAACGGGCAGACGTCCGACAAGCTCGGGAATAATACCGAATTTGACGATATCGTGCGCCGTAACGTCACCGAAAATGCCCTTGCCAGCACCCTCGACCTTCTTTTCAGCCTCACCCGAGAAGCCGATAAGTCTCTTGCCCTTGCGAGCCTCGATGACCTTGTCAAGTCCGTCGAACGCGCCGCCGCAAATAAAGAGAATGTTCTCGGTATTTATGCGGATAAATTCCTGATTGGGATGCTTGCGTCCGCCCTGCGGAGGAACGTTTGCGACCGTGCCCTCAAGGATCTTCAGAAGCGCCTGCTGAACGCCCTCACCCGAAACGTCGCGGGTGATAGAGCGATTTTCACTCTTTCGCGAGATCTTGTCGACCTCATCGATATAAATAATACCGTGCTCCGCGCGCTCAACGTCAAAATCCGCCGCCTGAATAAGACGAAGCAGAATATTCTCAACGTCCTCGCCGACGTAGCCCGCCTCGGTAAGAGTGGTAGCGTCCGCGATCGCGAAGGGAACCTTGAGCGTTTTAGCAAGAGTCTGCGCAAGATAGGTCTTTCCAACGCCCGTAGGTCCAATCAGCAACACGTTGCTCTTCTGAATATCGACTCCGTCGTCCTCTTCTGCAGATTTTTTCGCGCGTCTGCCTCGGTTCGCCGTTTCCTTGGAGAGAATTCTCTTGTAGTGATTGTAGACCGCAACGGAGAGCGCAACCTTCGCCTCGTCCTGACCGATAACGTGCTCGTCAAGAGATGCCTTGATATCCATGGGTCTGGGCAGAGTGGAGAGGGAAAGCTCCTCACCCTCGCTTACGACCTCTGTGTTTTCAAATATCAGATCAGCGCAAGCCTCAACGCAGAAATCGCAGATATACACGCCCGAAGGGGAGGGGATGAGAAAGTTGACCTGATTTTCGTTACGACCGCAAAAGGAGCAGTAACGAACGTTGTTCTGCGGAGTTTTTGTGTTTGATGACATCTTAAATTAACCTTTCAGGGATTATTCGTGCTTGGTGATGATTCTGTCAATAAGACCGTACTCAAGAGCCTGCTGTGCAGTCATGAAGTTGTCTCTGTCGGTGTCCTTTTCGATCTGCTCGATAGGCTTACCCGTGTTCTCGGACAGGATCTTATTGAGCATATCTCTGGTGCGGAGAATGAGCTCGGCGCGGATCTTTATATCACTTGCCTGACCCTGCGCGCCGCCAAGAGGCTGGTGGATCATTATTTCACTGTGAGGGAGAGCAATTCTCTTGCCCTTAGTACCTGCGGAAAGCAGGAATGCGCCCATGCTTGCCGCCATGCCGATGCAGATGGTGGACACGTCGCACTTGATGTACTGCATCGTGTCGTAGATCGCCATGCCTGCGGTGACAGAGCCGCCGGGGCTGTTGATGTAGAAGGAAATATCCTTGGTAGGATCCTGCGCCTCAAGGAAGAGCATCTGCGCGACCACGAGAGAAGCGGTAGCGTCGTTGACCTCGTCGGAGAGGAAAATAATACGGTCGTTGAGCAGACGCGAGAAAATATCGTAAGAGCGCTCGCCGCGTCCCGTCTGTTCGACTACCATAGGTACGAGTGCGTTTCTCATAATGGAATTGTCCATAATAATATCTCCGTTCCGCCGCCAAAAAATGCGGCTGTATTTTTGGGATAAGTCTGCGCCGTGCACTTAAAACACGGCAGAGCAGTTGCCTGCGTATGTATTGTCCACGGCGCTTTCCGTTATTACTTTTCAGTAATTATTCTTCAGTTTTAGCTTCTTCAGTTGCCTCGGGAGCAGCTTCCTCAGCTATGGGCTCTGCAACCTTCTTCTTGCGGGGCTTGGAAGCCTTCTTGGGAGCCTTAACGTTGTCCTTGACTACCTGCATAGCCTTTCTTACGCTGACGTCAGCCTTTACCATAGCCTCATCGACCATGGACTTGACCTGCTCCTTGTCGATGTTGTAGGTGGTAGCGATGAGCTCGTATTCAGCCGCGAGCTCCTCCTCGGTGACCTCAATAGCCTCTGCCTTTGCAACAGTCTCAAGAGCAAGACGAGCCTTGACCTGCTTTTCAGCCTGGGGTCTCATCTGCTCGCGGAGCTTGTTAAGATCAAGACCGGTGTACTGGAAGTAGGTCTTGAGATCAAGTCCACTCTGGCGCAGACGGTTGTCGTAGTCGCGAACGAAGTTCTCGGTCTCAGCCTCGAACATAGCCTCGGGGATCTCAGCCTCGAGCTTTTCGATGAGAGCATCGATGAGCTTCTCCTCGAATTCAGCGTTTGCAGCGTTCTCGTGTCTCTTTTCGATTTTTGCCTTAACGTCAGCCTTATATTCATCAAGAGTGTCGAATTCGGAAACGTCCTTTGCGAAATCGTCGTCAAGCTCGGGGAGCTCGATCTTGGTGATAGCGTTTATCTTGCACTTGAAGCAAGCTTCCTTGCCTGCAAGCTCTTCAGCGTGATAGTCTGCGGGGAAGGGCACGTTAACGTCAAACTCGTCGCCGATCTTGTGACCTGCAACCTGCTCCTCGAATCCGGGGATGAAGGAGCCGGAGCCAAGCTTAAGGGAGTAGTTCTCACCCTTGCCGCCCTCGAAAGCAACACCGTCGATGAAGCCCTCGAAATCGATCTTTGCAACGTCGCCCATAGCCGCGGGAGTTTCGTCCTCAACCTCGATCTCACGGGACTGTCTTTCACGGATCATCTTGATCTCGTTGTCGATCTCCTCGTCCTTAACGGGCTCAACTACCTTTGCGATGTCAAGACCCTTGTAGCCCTCGAGCTTGCACTCGGGCTTTACGGGAACGATAGCCGAGAGAACGAGACCGTTCTCATCGATAGAAACGATGTCGATCTCAGGCTGACCAACGGGATCGATGCCTGCTTCCTTAACGGCAGCAGTGTAGTTTTCGGGAATAAGGTCGTTGATAGCGTCCTCATAGAATACGCCCGAGCCGTACATCTTCTCGATGATAGCGCGGGGAGCCTTACCGGCTCTGAATCCGGGAACGTTGATCTTCTTTACCTGCTTGCGGTAAACCTTGTCAACTGCCTTGTCAAATACTTCCTTGTCAACGGAGAACTCGATCTTTACCGTGCTCTTCTCGCCGACTTCCTGCTTTAAAAGTTTCATTGTTTTAAAACCTCCGAAGATTTTATCTAATATATTTTTTACATATTTTTTTGTTCTCGCGACTTTGTTTTGCGAATAAAACGAAAATCACGGACACATCATATTATTTTACCTTTTTTTGGAGCGTTTGTCAAGAGTTTTTTGCATTTTTAACG